>JAPLKQ010000011.1 GCA_026387995.1 Bacillota bacterium | reverse complement strand
GATGAAGCTGTCTTTCACTTCGGCGTTCAGGCCATATTTGGCCGGCGGCGTATCATGCGTCACGGTATAGATGGGCCAGTCCGGTTTAAAGAGCTGACGCCGGACCCCATAATTCAATAATTCGAGCGAGTATTCAAGGTAGTGTGGGAGCGAGTCAAAGCAACGGACATAGCCCTCGTGCTTGAAGGTATGGACTTTTTCGCCTTTGCGGCAGCAATAACCGATGATGTCGTTGAGGCCGAAGAAACTGCTGGTCGCCGCTGCTTTCTTCATCAGTTCCAAGAGGGTGACGCGGTTGATGATATAGGTTTCGAGCGAGATGTCGACTTCATCGACCGTGCCTTTGTTTTCGTGGATTCCGGTGACGAGATTTTGCTGATCTAAGGTCACGACTTCGCTACCGATAAAATTGGTTTTGGCGTTGGTGACGTGGGCATAGACCAAGGTCAGTTCCGCCTTATTCTTGATGTGTTCCTCGATGACCCTGCGGAAATCGATCGGCATCACGAAATGGGCTGGGGCGATGACGAAATAATCGGGAGCCCGGTCGAAGAACATCCAATCGTTGGCGCGGATGTTGTTGATGTCGTGATTATAGCGAGGATTATTGGCCATTTTCTCGTTGAACATGATGGCTTCGAAGCCGAGTTTGGTATTGGCGTTCCACACGTTGGCGGAGCCGAGGTGTTTGAGAATCGAACGGGCACCGTGTTTGACCAAAATGCCGACTTCGTCGATATCTGAATTGGAAAAATTGGAGAGTGTGAAGTCAATTCATCGATATCTGAATTGGAAAAATTTGAGAGCGTGAAGTCAACTAAGGCGTAACGCCCGAGAAAAGACGTGCTGGCCAGTGGCCGGTTCGCCGTTAGTTCGCCCAGTTCCGGAGAGTGATGTAAGTTGACGAGTCCCATGACTTTGTACATAATGGCCTCCTATTTGGTCACGAGAACGATTTTTTCGCCGTTCACGTTGACTTGCCGCTGGTCTTCGATGAAAGTCCCGCCGGCCACGATGGCGCGGTCGACGACCGCATTCTTGCCGATGATCGCTCCGGGCATGATGACGGCGTTTTTGACGACCGCCCCTTCTTCAATCAGGACTTCGTTAAAAATCACGCAGTGATGGACTTCGCCGAGGATGATGGCCCCTTGGTTGACGATGGAATCACGCACGCAGGAATTGCGGCCGACATATTGCGGGACGCTATGGGTATCTTCCGAGAAGGTTTTTGGGCCTTGGCGGAAACTATTGATGTCAGCGTCGGTCATATGGTCCAGCATGTCCATGTTCGCCTGCCAGAGGGAGTCGATCGTGCCGACGTCTTTCCAGTAGCCGTTGAATTGATAGGCCAAAAGTTTCTGGCCTTTCTTCAGTAAAGTCGGGATGATGTTTTTGCCAAAATCATGTTCGCTGGTTTCGTCTTTGGCATCGGCGACGAGGGCGCATCTTAGCGTTTTGTAATTGAAAATATAAATGCCCATCGACGCAAGCGTCGATTTCGGTTTCTTCGGTTTTTCTTCGAATTCGTAGACCGTCATATCCGGATTGACGTTCATGATGCCGAAGCGGCTGGCTTCCGAAAGCGAGACACTGAGGACAGCAATCGTCAGTTCGGCATTGGCTTTCTTGTGGGCTTCAAGCATATCGCGGTAGTCCATTTTATAGACGTGGTCGCCCGAAAGAATGAGGACATATTCCGGATCGAGTTCGTCCAAAAAGTCGAGGTTCTGGAAGATGGCGTCCGCGGTGCCGCGGTACCAAGCGGCGCCCTCTTCGGTTTGACGCGGCGGCAAGGATGCCGTGAGCGAACGAACGCCGTTG
>JAPLKQ010000148.1:1436-24243 GCA_026387995.1 Bacillota bacterium | reverse complement strand
GCGGAGACCCAAGAACCTATTATGAGGGTTTGAAAATAGCGGCAGAGCGGATAAAAAAAGAACAAACGGGCCAGGTTATTGTTTTGCACACAGACCAAGGCGCGGTTTATTCTTCCGAGAGGTATAATTCTCTCTTAAATGATTTTAGCATAACTCATTCGATGTCGAGAGCGGGAACTCCGACGGATAATCCTGTCATGGAGTCAATCAATGGCTGGATCAAGGAAGAAATGATTGTGGACTTCAGAATGAGAAAATGTGACGACATCTTCAAATTCATCGATGACTACGTCAAATATTACAATAACGAGCGACCAGCTTACTCCTTGAAATATAAAAACCCCGTCCAGTTTAGGCTAGAGCGGGGTTTCAGATGATGTTTTTTATCTGTCTACTTAATGTTGACTAGTTCATCACGCGAGGTTTTATTTTACTCTTTTGTCCGCTTGAATTCGCCACCGGGAACGACGGTGTCAAGGTTCTTTTTAAAGACATCGCTGCTCATCTTCAATAAGCGGAAAGTGCGTGCAATTAACGCCTGGATATTGATTAACAGCCACACCATCCCGACGGTAAATAACGGCATGAAGACATAGCTTGGCCATGCCTCAACCATGAAGTGTGGGGCACTCAAGAGCGGTGGCCATCCGCTGGGAAGAGTGAGGCCAAAGAAGGTATTGAATGGCACAAGAGACCAGTCGAAGATGAAGAATAAGGTATTGATGCCTTTGGTCTGGTAATCAAAGAGGAAGTTCAAGTCGAAGTTGCGGATATATAAAAGATAGAAATACAAGAAGGCGACCGAGACAAAGACGATGAGGAAAGAATAGCGCGACTGTTTATAAAATAACCGCGCGTTTTTCTTAAAAGCAATGCGTCTGAAATAACGGGGAGTATCGACCACACCGGTCGAAACTACGTCATGCATAGAAGTATCCAAGTCGCGGGCTTGGCGCTTCATGATCCGCTCAATCAATAACCCAAGATAGCCTATCAAAATGAAGACTAGAAAGATGACGATGCAGATGGCAATCAGGACGCGTTTGTCATTTTCGGTTAATTTGATGAACATGGGAATCATTTGACATCACCGTCCTTTTTTGGAGGTTCCGGCTTGGCCAGTTTATGTTCAGGCTCAGCCTCGGCTTTTGGCTCCGGCTTGAGTTCGGGTTTGTCTTCTTTAGGTTCTTCTTTGGGTTCCTTTTTTGGCTCTTCTTTAACTTCTTTTTTAACGTCTTTGGCGGCGCCCTTCTTGACGCGGAAAGGCCGGTTCAGCGGTTCATCGACTAAGGTTCCAAGGCGTCTTTTCGCTTCGGTGTCTTCAAGCATGTCGTCAAAAACGCTACGTCCCGTGAAAAAGAGAATGCATGCCTTGACGGCCATAAATAAAAATAGCCCGAGCCCGTAGATGGTAAAAAGGGCCAGGATCAAAAGGAAGATGGGGGACAAAACGACATATAGAATGCCTAAACCGAATCGTTTGAGAAATTCAATCATCCCGCTCACCTCGTGCTTATATTCTATCTACCTTAGATGGCTTTAGCAAATATTTATTACATAAAGATAATGCGTCCGCCGGAAGTAAAAATAGACCTAAAAGAAGTAAACCTAAAGGGGGTATAAGGAGGTTGTATAGGATCGCGAAAAGAAACAAATTGATCACCAGCGAAAGCCCAAGAACAATCCTCAGCGCGCGGCGATTGATTTTCAGGACGTCGATCACGGCAAACAAAGAAAAGAAAACGTAGACCAAGAAGAGAAGGTAAGGAATCACGATGGAGAACGTGGCACTGATAACGACCAAAATGCCAGATTCCAAGCCACAAAGCGCTAATTGGGAAAAGATCTTTTCGTCACTATTGACGGTAATCCCGAACTTTTTGATTTCAGCATGGATGATGATAAAGGAAAAGGTCGCTTGGGCCAAGGCCAAGATAAAGAAAAAGGTAGGAATGATGCCATTAATATAAGGATGGGCGGTTAAATGCAACAGCGTTTTGAAGACCTCAATCATATTGACGCCGTAAATCCATTGGATGAGCGGCAAAGAGGCATAGGTTATCCCGAGTTGGACGGCTGCGGAAATAATCATGATGAAAGCGGCGTGGATTTTTTGTTTGATCAACCATCCGAAAACAAATCCGGAAACAATGGACGGAATTACATAGAAAATGGTGGTTTGGGCATCACTCATCGTGATTAATAAGCAAAGTAGGATCGTAGAAACCGCATAAATGATGAAGTATTTCTCTTTGCAGAACAGCACGACGATGACGCTGGTCAGCGGCAAGACGAGCATCAACACTAACGACGCCAAAGGCAAAAACATCGCCAACACCGAAAAGATGACGTTGATGGCTGCCATGATGGCCATATAGGTAATATTCTGGATGACGGTTTTTTTATCGTGCATGCGCTGACCTCTTTATTATGTTAACACAATGATTTTAAAATTCATGGCCTTTGGCTAATTTGATTGATTTTCCGTCTACTAATTGAAGGGTGGTCAAAAATGCGGCATCCTTCAATTTTCCTGCTTAGCTTTTTCCTCGTTTCTTGCTTTCACGGGAACGAGGTTTCTTCGACATCGGCCCCGCCATCACACACCTATACAGAAGTGGCGGCGTTTTCGATTGCCTGGGAGGGCATCTTTTCACTCAAGGAAACCGATTATTACATCTATGTCTATTTTCCGGGTTGTTCGCACTGCCAATCACTCAAGAATGACGTGATAGATTATGCCCTCAGCGATCCGCAGATTCCCTTGTATTTCGTCTTGGGTTCCAAGGACATTCCTAAAGGAACGAATCCCGATAAAACATTGGGCGCCACTTCCCTTGATGAAGTATTTATCGTGGGATGGCCCTCCTTAATCGAAATCAAAACCAAAGTATTGATTAAGCACTTAATAGGTACGGCAGCGATACGTTCCGAGCTTTTCTGAATCTTATTAAATTTAAAATGCCGACAAGCATTGTTTAATGTTGTCGTTTTTGGTAAAATTAGTATGTTAAGATAACCGAAAAGAAGGTCAAATATGGACTATAAAAAGCTGCTCAATGAACATCAGTATCAAGCTGTTTCAACCCCCTCGCAGTACGTCCGCATTATTGCCGGCGCCGGCAGTGGCAAAACGCGTGTTTTGACCTACCGCATCGCCTACCTGATTGGCGAGCTCCATGTTGAACCTTGGAAAATTTTGGCCATTACTTTTACCAATAAAGTCGCGAAAGAAATGCGGGAACGGGCAATTGCTTTAGTTCCGGAAGCGGCTGCCGACTTACACGTTTTGACGTTCCATAGTTTCTGCGCGCGCTTCCTCCGTCGCGAGATTTCCGTTTTAGGCTATCCGACCACTTTCACCATTTTTGACGAAGATGACCAGGAGTCGCTTGTCAAATCCATCGCCGAAGACAATGGCTATCGGAAAAGCGACGATATCGTCGGCCAAACCTTGAGTTATATTGCCTCGAACAAAACGGCGGGCCGTCTGCCGAAGGATATCGTTATTACCAAAATCAACTTCCCGAACGAAAAAGAATGTCTCCGTCTTTTCACTATCTATGAAGAACGGTTGAATTTCATGTATGCGCTCGACTTTGATGATTTGCTTTTGAAGACCATCAAGATCCTCGAAGAATATCCCAACATCAAAACCAAATGGCAAAACCGCATTGACCACGTGTTAATCGATGAATTCCAAGATACGAACGACGTCCAATACCGCTTATTGAAACTCATGCTGAAACCTTCCTGCTCCCTCTATGTGGTGGGGGACCCCGATCAAACGATTTATACGTGGCGTGGCGCTAACCAAGCGATTATTTTGGATATCGATAAAGCTTTCCCGATGGAGACCATCATCCTTGACCGCAACTATCGTTCCACCCAGACGATTCTCAATACGGCCAACGAACTCATCTCCCACAACCGTTTACGGGTCAAGAAAGACTTGTACACCGAAAACGAGGGCGGAGCCGAGATTATCAACCATCGCGCCTTACGGGCCGACGATGAAGCCGAATGGGTCCTTCGCGAGATTCAAAAACTTCGTTATAACAAGAAATTCAAATATAGCGACGTCGCGCTTTTGTACCGCGCCAGCTATTTGACCCTGCCGTTTGAAAAAGCCTTCAACCGTTACCATATCCCTTATCGGATTTTCGGCGGCGTCCGTTTCTACCAACGCCGTGAAATTAAAGACGTGCTCGCCTATTTCCGTCTTTTATCGAACAAAAAAGACAATGTCTCGTTTGAACGGATCATGAATGTCCCACGCCGCGGCATTGGCGAAAAGACCATCGACTTATTGAAACATGAAGCCTTTGATGCCAACTTGGCGATTTACGAATATGTCGAGGAAATCGACAAACACACCACCGAAATCAAAACCAAGTGCGTTGTCTCCTTAACCGACATGATCAAAAAAATCGACAATTGCCGAAGCAAACTCCTCGAAAACCTTGAAGCCTTCTCTGAAGTTTTGAAAGAATACATTACCGCCATCGGATATTACGATTATTTAGCGGAAGACGATGAAAAAGACCGTCTCGACAACGTCAACGCTTTATTCGACGATATTTTGAGTTACATGAAAGACAACCCGCAATCTGGGTTTGACGAATACTTGCAGAATGTCAGTCTGACGAGCGCCCAAGACGATATTAACGATGGTGACTATGTTTCGCTGATGACCGTCCATACTGCCAAAGGCCTCGAATTCAAGTCCGTCTTTGTTGTCGGCCTCAACGAGGGCGTCTTTCCAAGCGAACGCACCCTGACCGAAAACGCTTTTCTCGGGCTCGAAGAAGAACGCCGTCTTTGCTATGTCGCCTTAACCCGCGCCAAGGAAAAGTTATTCCTGAGCTGCAACGGCGAATATTCCTTTATCATCCAAGCCCGAAAAGTCCCGTCCCGCTTCTTTAAAGAAGCCGGCATCAATTTCGAGCGTCCGAAAGAATATGCGTTTGGTCCTCAAGACAGTCGGACTGGCCAAAAATCAACCCCGTCTCTTGGCGGATCCTTACCGAGCAACGGCATTACCGATTGGGCAGAAGGGGACCGCGTCGAACATAAGACCTTCGGTCCTGGCGTCGTTTTAAAAATTATCGATGACACCATCATCGAAGTCGAATTTGAGACTGCAGGACGAAAGAAATTGTTGGCCTCGCACCCAGCGATTTCACGCATCGATAAAAATACCGGAGGCATGGCATGAACCCTGCGTCGAGAGTCAAGGAAATTACCGCCTTACTAGAAAAGTATAATTACGAATATTATGTCCTGGATAACCCGAGCGTCTCTGACGCCGAATATGATGCCTTACTAAACGAGTTAATTCGTTTAGAGACGACTTATCCGGAACTGAAATCGCCTTTATCACCGACTCAAAGAGTCGGTGGCCAAGTCGTGTCTTCATTTAAAAAAGTCCCGCACAAGCGGCTGATGCTGTCTTTGGCGAACGCTTTTAACGAAGCTAATTTACGGGATTTTGACCGTAAAGTCCGTGAAGCCCTCCATCTAGAAAAAGTCACTTATATGGCGGAGATGAAAATCGATGGCCTGGCGATGAGCCTTGACTATGTTGACGGCCATTTGAATTATGGGGCCACGCGCGGCGACGGTAACGTCGGGGAAGACGTGACGAGCAATATCATCACCATTCACTCTATTCCCACCCAAATCAGCGTAAACAAGCCTTTTGAGGTCCGTGGCGAAGTTTACATGCCAAAGAAGAGCCTCAATGAACTCAATAAAGAGCGCGAAAAGACCGGCGAGCCTCTGCTGGCCAACGCCCGCAACGCCGCGGCTGGATCGATCCGTCAACTCGATAGCCGCATCGCCGCTATGAGAAAACTGGATGCTTTCTGGTATTATTTCGTGAACGCTTCCGAATTTGGTTTTACCAAACATCGCGAAGCTTTGGATTACATCCAATCCATCGGTTTCAAAACCAACCCCGAACGCCGTCTCTGCTATGGCATCGAGGATATTTTGCGTTATGTCGAGGAATACACGAAGAAACGGGCCGACTTGGCTTATGATATCGACGGCATCGTCCTCAAAGTCGATGACTTGACCGTTTATGACCGCCTCGGTTACACCGCGAAAACCCCGAAGTGGGCCATTGCCTATAAATTCCCGCCGGAAGAAGTGCCGACGCTCCTCGAAGACATTATCTTTACGGTCGGAAGAACCGGGAAAATAACACCCAATGCCGTTTTATCGCCGGTTCGCGTCGCTGGGTCCATTGTCCAACGCGCCACCCTCCACAATGAAGATTTCATCATGGAAAAAGGGCTCAAGATTGGCGATATCGTCTTATTACGGAAAGCCGGGGATGTCATTCCCGAAGTGGTGCGTGTCCTCACCGACAAACGGACGGGCATCGAGAAGCCTTTCGTCATGATCGATAATTGCCCCGTCTGCGGACAGCCTCTGACCAAAGTCGACGCCATGCATTTTTGCCTCAATCCGGACTGCGAAGCCCGCCATATCGAAGGCCTCATCCATTTCGTCAGCAAAGACGCGATGGATATCGATGGGCTAGGCGAAAAAGTCATCGAGATTTTCTTTAACGAAAAATTCATTCGTTCCGTCGCCGACATTTATCGGCTGATGAACTTCCGCCAAGACATTATGGAAGTGGAAGGTTTCTCCGATAAATCAGTGGACAGCATCATCGACGCCGTTGAAAAAAGCAAAGGCAATTCGCTTGAACGGTTGCTCTTTGGTTTGGGCATCAAAGAAGTCGGCGAAAAAATGGCGAAAACGCTCGCCAAATATTTTGGGTCCATCGATGCGTTGGCGGCTTGCGAAACCGATAAGCTTCTTGCTATCCCCGATGTCGGGCCAGTCGTCGCCAATTCCATCCATTCCTATTTCCGGAAACCCGAAAATATCGCCTTAATCGAAGATTTGAAAACGCTGGGCTTAAATACTTTGTATTTAGGACCCAAAGAAGTGGCTGGGAAAACCTATTTCTCCGGCAAAACGGTTGTCCTCACCGGCGTGCTTGAGCACTATGGCCGAAAAGAAGCTGAAGAGCTCCTCGAAAACCTCGGCGCCAAAGTGAGCGGGTCCGTCAGCAAAATGACCAACATCGTCATCTATGGAAGCGACGCGGGAAGCAAGCTTACGAAAGCCCAAACTCTCGGTGTGCAAACGATGGACGAAGACGAGTTTTTATCGCATGTTCAAAAAACTGCTGAATGATGGTATCATTTGAAAGTATCGCGTGAGGTGACGACCATGAAAGAAATCAATAAAAACGTCTTAAAAGATGCGGCTAACCGTCTCCTCTTTGACATGACTGAGGAGCAATACGATCTTCTTGAAAAAGAATTTGCCATTTTAACCAAGCAAATGAACCTGATTGGCCAGATTAAAGGCGTCGATGAGTTTGAACCGATGACCTTCCCTTTTGATGTCAGTAACGACCTGCTTCGTGAAGACGTATCGAGCACTCCCTTGCCGCGCGAAGTCGCCCTTGCCAATGCCAAAGATATTGTCGACGGGCAAATCAAACTTCCGAAAGTGGTGGGATAATGTCATACCTTGATTTAACTTTGGCGGATCTCCACCAAGCCCTTGTCAGTAAAAAAGTCACGCCCCTGCAATTGGCAGAAGAAGCCGTAAAGCGCGCAAAAGCCAATAAAGACAACGCTTTTGAACGTTTTATGGAAAGTGAAACCTATGCGATTGCCTCCAGCCTCAAAGAGCCGGAAGCCCATAACCCCTTTTGGGGCATTCCTTTTGTCATCAAAGATAACTTTTCGACTAAAGGCATCGAAACGACGGGAAGCAGCAACATCTTAAATGGCTATATCCCCAGTTTTGACGCGACAGTGGTCGCTAAATTACTTGCAGCCCACGCCGTTCCCATCGCTAAATCAACCCTTGACGAACTCGCCATGGGCGGCAGCGGCATCACGGGGCATAAAGGCCCAACCTTTAATCCTTACGATCCCAAACATGAACGGATGATCGGCGGTTCCAGCTGCGGTTCGGCCGTCAGCGTTTCCGCTGGCATCGTTCCTTTCGCCTTAGGCTCTGATACGGGCGACTCTGTCCGTAAACCGGCTAGTTTCTCTGGTCTCGTCGGCTTCAAACCGACCTGGGGCAGAATCAGCCGCTTTGGGTTATTCCCGTTTGCGCCCTCGCTTGACCATGTGGGTTATTTTACCCGTAGCGTCGAAGACACCGCGCTGGCTTTAGTGGTGGTCGCCGGACCGGACACCGAAGACGCGACCGCGTCCCATCAACCGGTTGAAGATTACACGCGCTTACTCAAAAAAGACATTAAAGGATTGAAGATTGCCGTGATTTCGGAAATCGTCGATTCGATTTCCAATAAAACGGTCATGGACGCTTTTAATAAGACGCTCGAAGCATTAAAAAGGCAAGGCGCCATCGTCAGTTACGTCTCTATCGACAAACAAATGCTCGGCACTATTTTTCCAACCTATCTCACCCTTTGCTGCGCCGAAGCGACTAGCAATAACGCCAATCTCGACGGCATTAAATTTGGACCCCGTTATGAAGGAAGCACCTATCAAGAAGTCATGTTCAAAGCCCGCACGGCCGGATTCAGCGAATTGATCAAACGCCGCTTCGTCATCGGCAGCTTTGCCTTGATGAGAGAAAACCAGGATGTCCTTTTCCTAAGAGCGAAGTGTTAAAAGACCATGATGTCATATATTTGCCTGCCGCTCCGGGCGTTGCCCCTAAATTCAGCGAATCAGGCGACCGTTTATCAGATCAATACCTCATTGCCGACAACCATTTGGTACTCGGTAATTTTGCCGGGTTACCTTCCATCACTCTCCCCATCGGCTTTGAAAACAAGATGCCGTTTGGCGGCAACGTCATGGGCCGCGCGTTTGAAGAAGCCCTCGTGCTCCAAGTCGCTCAAAAGATTGAGGAATCCACCGGTTACCGGAACCTTTCCGCAAAGGCGGTGACGTTATGAACTTTGAAGCTGTCATCGGACTCGAAATCCACGTCGAGATGAAGACGAAGAGCAAGATGTTCAGCCGCGCTCCCGTCACTTTCGGCGACGCGCAGAATACCGCCGTTTTGCCTTTAGACATGGCTTTTCCGGGCACGATGCCGGTCGTCAACAAGCAAGCCGTCATCAATGCCATCCGCGTCTCTAATGCCCTCCATATGGAGATTGACCGCGAGCTTTGGTTTGACCGCAAAAACTATTTCTATAGCGACCTACCGAAAGGTTATCAGATCACCCAAGCCAAACGCCCGATTGGCAGCAATGGCTGGCTCGACATTGAAGTCGACGGCGTGACTAAACACGTCGACATCGAGCGCTTGCATATGGAAGAAGACACCTGCATGCAGCATCACTTGTCTGACAGTACCTTACTCGACTACAACCGCGCCGGCATCCCGTTAATCGAAATCGTGACGCGGCCCACCATCAGAAGTGGTGCCGAGGCGATGAAATATGTCGAAAAAATCCGTTCCATCGTTACTTTTGCCGACGTTTCCGACGGCAAAATGGAAGAAGGGTCGCTTCGCTGCGACGTCAATATTTCGCTTCGTCCCTATGGCGTGGCCAAGTTAGGAACCAAGTGCGAAATCAAAAACCTCAACTCCATCGCCGCCATCGAAAAAGCTATTGAATTTGAAATCAAGCGTCAGGCGCAACTTCTTCTTTCCGGACAACCGGTTGAACAGGAAACCCGCCGTTACGAAGAAGTGAAAAAAGAAACGGTTTTGATGCGTAAGAAAACCGACGCCGTCGATTACCGTTATTTCGTTGAACCCAATCTCGTTCCCATCAAGCTTTCAGAAGCCTTCATCCACGACGCCATCGCAACTTGCCCCGAACTGCCGGACAGCAAAAAAGCCCGTTACATCACAAATTTCGGACTCAACGATTATGACGCCTCCATCCTGCTTCTTGATAAAGAAGTGGCCGCGTATTTCGACCGCTGCGTCAAGTTATCATCTCTCAGCAAGCTCTTGGCCAACTGGATTACCGTCGACATCGCCGGATACTTAAACAAAACCGGAAAAACCATTAAAGATTTCAGCATCTCTCCGGAACGCTTAGTCGCCTTGGTCACGATGATCGACAAAGGTCAGATTTCCAACAAGCAAGCCCGTCAGATTTTTGAAACGATGATTGAGCAAGGCGGCGAACCGCGCGCCATTGCCGATAAACTTGGCATGATGCAGATCAGCGACGAAGCCGTCATCCTTGGTTATATTAAAGAAACGCTCGATAGCAATCCGCAATCAATCGAAGATTTTAAAGCCGGAAAAGACCGCGCCGTCGGTTTCCTTGTTGGCCAAATCATGAAAAAAACCGGAGGCAAGATTAACCCCGGCTTGACCTCGAAGTTGTTGCTCGAAGAACTCAAAAAACGCTAGAATCTATCGAAATAAAAACGCCACTGCGAAGTGGCGTTTTCTTTTTAACGTTCGTGGCCGTAGAAGAAGATGGCGATGGTTCCGGGACCGGAGTGGGCGCCAATGGCGGGTCCGACCGGGTTCATCAGGAAGACTTTGTTTTTGGGATGAGCTTCCAAAATCGAGGCTTTGACTTTTTCGGCTTCCGCCAGGCAGTCGCCGTGGCTGATAAAGATCACGCGGTCATCGGTAATATTTTCTTCCATTTTTTCAAGTAAGGATTTGATGGCGACTTTGCGGCCATGTTTCGTGCCCCAGGGGACGAGACGGCCTTCATGGTCGACGAATAAAACGGGCTTGAGGTTGAGGACGGTGCCAAGGAACGCTTTCGGCGCCGTTAAACGGCCTCCGCGTTTCAATGTTCCTAAGTCATCGACGGTAAAAAGGTGGTTGAGTTTTAATTTATTGGCTTCGATGAAAGCGGCGGTCTCTTCAAGTGTTTTACCGGCTTCTTGCATCTCGATGGCAGTGAAGACAAGCATGCCCTCGCCAAGCGAAGCGCCCAGTGAGTCAATGACGATGACCTTACGGTTTGGATACCGTTCCAGTAACTCTAACGCGCCAATACGCATGGAGTTAAAGGTGCCCGATAAAGCGCTGCTGATGCAGAACGCCAAAAGATCCTGTCCTTGTTTGAGCAGGGGTTCGGCGCAGCTCATGAACCCTTCCGGGGTCACTTGGGAAGTGATGACGTTCTTCTTATCGCGCATGAGGGCGTAGAAGTCGACAATCTTGATATCCCGTTCATCGGGGTAATTCTTATAGGATTTTCCCTCGATTTCAAAACCCAGGGGAAGAATCGTCAAACCGTGTTGGACGATGTAGTCATTCGGTAAGTCGGAACAAGAGTCGCTAAGAATTGCAAATTTAGACATAAGTCGTTCTCCTTTTTTATATCGCGTATTTGGGCGATGACGTAATGATATCTTTCAAATGGTTGTGGCCTTTTTCGTTGAGGTGGATGCCATCTGAGCATAAGTAGGTGTTGTAGTTTTTCTCGCTGAGTAATTGTTCGCGTATGTTGATGAGCCTGACGTTCAGGTCTCGGGCGACGGCGTCGATTTCCAGACTATACATTTCTTGGGTGTGATAGATGTTATTGACATCAAGGAGCCAAAGAAGAATCTGTTGTTTTTCGAGACCGACGCTGAAGAAATTGAAGTATCTTTCGGCGTTGATGGGAGGCAGGTTGACCATCACCGGAGTGATGCCATAAGCCCGGCACTCATTGACCATCGCCACGATGTTATCATGGAAATCAGAGAGCGCGATATGGGGCGAATGAGGAGCGGTGGGACTGGCCGATACTTCTTTCCAATCGAAGTCGCAGTCATTGCCGCCAAGTTCGATTATAGCAAAATCGAAATCATGATTGGTTTTTAACGCTTGCTTCATCTTAGCGAGAGCTCGGTCACTGGTCTGGCCGTACTGCGAACAGTTGGTGAAGGTGATTTCTTGACGGACGCTAGCAATCAGATCCAGGCAGGTGTTAGGCAAAAAACGGTAACGCCGGGCGTCATCGTCATACACAACTCCTTTTAAGAGGGAATCCCCCCAAACCGCAATCCGCTTATTCATTTTCTAAACCCTTCAAATGCATGCCATCTAGTATGCAAAACTAGATTACATTATTTATAATAACTTGTCAATCAGTTTTCTTTGCTAAATATTGTGGATTTGGTGTTAAAATGATAATATTACAAGAAATAGAGAGGAAAACCGCATGGATAAACATATCGAAAACCTCGAGCAATGGCTGACATCCTTAAGCGATTTTAGCCTACCGGCATACGAAGAGTTACCGGAAATGGACCTCTATATGGATCAAGTCATCTCGTATCTTGACCGCAAACTTGAACCCTTGTCGACCGGCTCCGGTGAACCGCAAATCACGCCGTTTATGGTCAACAATTACGTGAAAGCCAACCTTATTACCGCACCGGCATTAAAAAAGTATTCGCGCGTTCAATTGGGTTACTTATTTGCCATTTGTTGTATAATTTCTTCCACGATGTCCAAGGCCGGATTACCCACGGCGTCGACAAACAAGTCATCGCACAGTATGATGTCATCCTCCATCGTTATCAGGAAGATGCCGGCCGCCAAGACCCGAAAGCCTTTGAAACCTTCCGCGCCAACCTCAGCTACATCGCCTTTAAATTATCGATTGAAGCGCAAATCAATAAAATCATTGCCGATCGCATCATTTATGAAGTTGAAAAAAGCGCCCGAGAAGAAAAAGCGGCCAAAGAATTAGCAGCCTCCGAGGCGGCCCGCCTCGAAGCCGAGACCAATAAAACAAAGAAGAAAAAATAGCATAACGCCAGAAGATGTTCCCTTGCCAAACCATCTTCGAAATTAAAAAACAAGGAGACGACTTTTATGAAAAAGGTTACGATGCGTCAAATTACGGATAATGCCTTAGTGGCTGCCGTTTACGTCGCCGTTACGACGCTTACTGCGTCGTTTTCCTTTTTAAATATTCAATTTCGCATCGCGGAAATCTTGGTCTTGCTATGCTTCTTCCGAAAGGACTTTATTTTTGGTGTCGTTATCGGTACATTCCTTGCTAATCTTCAAAGCCCGATGGGGTTTTATGATGTTCTTTTTGGAACGCTAGCTTCTCTACTCAGTTGCCTTGCCATCGGCTTTAGCAAACACTTGTTCATCGCGACCTTGTATCCGGTGATCATCAATGGCCTTGTGGTCGGCGCCGAACTGCATTTCTTGCTTGCGTACCCCTTTTGGCTGAATGCCGGGTTGGTCGCGTTAGGTGAATTTGCGGTGGTCTCGGTTCTTGGCTTTTCCCTGTTCGCCATCCTCAGACGGAATCGTCGTTTTTTAGAAGAAATAAAAGCCACGCAAAATAACGCTTAGCCCGTCTTTTATATATGATATAATTACACCGAAAACGGAGCCCATGATGGAAAACTTTTATTTGGAAATCAAACATATCGACAAAGTCACGGGTGCCCGCTACGGTATTTTGCATACGCCCCATGGCGATGTCGAAGTGCCGATGTTCATGCCGGTCGGCACGCTAGCCACAGTTAAAACACTTTCGCCTGAGGAACTGAAAACCTGTGGTGCAGGCGTTATTTTAGCCAATACTTATCATCTTTCGATTCGACCCGGCGAAGACATTATCGCCGCGGCCGGCGGCATCCATAAATTCATGAATTATGACCGCCCGATCTTGACCGATTCCGGCGGCTTTCAAGTCTTCTCGCTTGCCGAAAACCGCAAGATCGATGAAACCGGCGTCCATTTTAAAAATCACCTCAATGGCGACAAACTATTTTTCTCGCCCGAAAAAGCCATTGAAATCCAAGAAAAAATCGGTGCTGATATCATCATGTCATTTGATGAATGCACGCCTTATCCGGCCACCTATAAATATGCTAAAGACAGCATGGAGCGGACGCTCCGCTGGGCTCAGCGCGGCAAAGATGCGCACAAGAGTAATGGCCAAGCCCTTTTTGGCATCGTTCAAGGCGGCGAATTCGAAGATTTACGCGGCCAGTCCGCTCAAGCTTTGGCCAAGATGGATTTCGCCGGTTATTCGATTGGCGGAACCTCCATCGGTGAACCAAAAGACATCTGCTTTAAGATGATCGATTATGCGGTCAAATATTTACCTGCGGACAAGCCCCGTTATTTAATGGGCGTCGGTTCGATTGACTATATACTCGAAGGTATTGGCAAAGGCATCGATATGTTCGATTGCGTGCTCCCGACGCGGATTGCCCGCCATGGCGCGTTAATGACGAGCGGTGGACGTGTCAACATCCGCGACGCCAAGTACGCCAGCGATTTTACGCCCCTCGATCCCGAATGTGACTGTTACACTTGCAAGAACTTTACCAAAGCTTATTTACGTCACCTCTATAAATGCGATGAAACCTTTGGAAAACGGCTGCTTTCGATTCACAATGTTCGCTTTCTCATCCGCATGGTGGAGGACGCTCGCGTCGCCATCCAAGAAGACCGCTTCTCCGAATATAAAGAAAAAGTCTTAGCGAAATACGGCGACATCCGAGGTTTCTAATGGACATCAACTTATTTGATTTTGAGCTTCCCGAAGAACTTATCGCCCAAACGCCGGCCGCCATCCGTGACCAGTCGCGTCTTTTAGCCATCAATAAAACCAACCATACGTTTGAGCATAAACATTTCTTCGATATCATCGACTATTTACGTCCTGGCGATGTCCTTGTCCGCAACAACACGAAAGTCATTCCTGCCCGTCTTTTTGGCGTCAAAGAAAAGACGCTCGCCCATATTGAACTCCTGCTCCTTCGCCAACTGAAAGGCGACACCTGGGAATGTTTGGTTGGAAACGCTAAGACGATTAAAGTCGGAACCCGCGTTGATTTCGGCGAAGGCAAGCTCATTGCCGAGTGCATTGAATCCTTCGATGAAGGCATCCGTCATTTCAAGATGATTTACCATGGCATTTTTATGGAACTTCTCGATGAATTAGGCCGCATGCCTTTACCGCCTTATATCAAAACTCAAGTTGCCGATAACGCCCGTTACCAAACGGTTTATGCCAAGATCGAGGGCAGTGCCGCCGCCCCGACCGCCGGTTTCCATTTCACGCCTGAATTATTTGCGAAGATCAAAGCCAAAGGCATCATCGTCTGCGATGTCACTTTGCACATCGGTCTCGGAACGTTCCGGCCCGTCAAAGTCACCAATACGGACGACCATCATATGCATAGCGAATATTACGTGATGGAAAAAGAAACCGCCGATATATTAAACGCCGCGAAAAAGGAAGGGCGCCGTATTATTTCGGTCGGAACAACTTCCACCCGAACGCTCGAGGCCATCATGAAAAAGTACGGTAAATTCGTCCCTTGCAGCGGTGAAACCGACATCTTCATTTATCCCGGCTATAAGTTCGAAGCCATCGATGCTTTGATTACCAATTTCCATCTGCCGAAATCAACTCTTATCATGCTCGTTAGCGCGCTGGCGGGGCGTGAGTTTATACTGGATATGTACAAAGAAGCGGTGAAACAACGCTACCGTTTCTTCTCATTTGGAGATGCGATGTTCATTTATGGCTAATAAAATTAACTACTATCTGAAGTCACTTGAAGAACTCACCAAAATCGAGGGCCAACGCCCCCGTCTTTTGCTTCATTCCTGCTGTGGCCCATGCGCCACTTTTCCCGTTAAATTCCTCAGCGATTATTTCGACGTGACCATCCTCTTCAACAATTCCAATATTTACCCCAAAGCCGAACACGACCGCCGGCTCGATGAACTGAAACGTTTCGTCAGCCTTTTCAATGAAGAATATCATCGTTCCGTCAAAGTAGTGGAACGTCCTTACGATAACGATAATTACAACAAAGACCTCCAACCTTACGCCAACGAGCCCGAAGGGCTCACCCGTTGCGTCATCTGTTATACCAAACGGATGGACGAGGCGTTTGCCTATGCCGAAAAGAACGGTTACGACTGGTTCACGACCGTGATGACGATCAGCCGTCAAAAGGACTCGCAAATCCTTAACCGAATCGGTGCCGAACTGCAACCCAAGTATCCAAAAACCCAATATTTTTATAGCGATTTTAAAAAGAATAAAGGCCAAGATATTTCTCGCGAAATGCGCCTCAAATATAACCTCTATCAGCAACTCTACTGTGGCTGCAAATTTACCTATGCAAAAGGCGAAGCCAAGAAGAATGAAAAGCTCCTCAATGGAGACTACGAAGGGTAATGGTTATGAAGCAAACACGAATGGTGGCATTCTTCTCGATTCTGGCATTTCTTTTGGCTGGGTGTCACACGGGCGTTTCTTCCTCTTCCAGTTCGAGCGTCGACCTGGGCGCGAATCCTTTGCCGGAGCCATCCTCCCATGTCTCGAGTCTCCAGGATATTTGTGATTATGTCGACTATGGCATCTTCAATCATTTCGACCATGTGGATGTCGTACTAGATGGTTATACAATCTCTGATTTAGACCTTGAACTCGGAAAGATATATTGGACGGCGCAACTCGTTGATATTAATCCTGAAATCAGCGGTGAGCTCCACGGAAATAACCTCACGGTTTCTTTTGCTTATCGCGATATTGACCACTTAATCTCAGCCGCGGACGAACCTTATTACGTCCACGCCACGGACGCCGCGTATGTTGTGCCGACGGTCACGCGAGATGAAGACTTTGAAGCGTTCCCTTATACCCAACTGACGACGGTGGTGGATGTCGAGACCAGCGAAGAACTTTGGTATGTTTTGGATCAAGGTTACCTGCCGCTTCCTAAAGCGGGCTCTCCGGCCGAGGGCATGCTCGAGAAAGGCAAAACCATTCTACGAAGCATCATCAGCGACTCCATGACCGAAATGGAAAAGACCCGGGCAATCTATGACTGGATGGCCCTCAATATTTCTTACGATTACGAAGTTATCCCGCTGGGTTATGACGACGCGCACGCGGCACTGTATGATGCGTTTTATCTCGATGGCGCCATCAATAATTACCGCGCCGTCTGTGACGGAATGTCCAAACTTTTTGTTATGCTGACCCGGATGGAAGGCCTTGTTTGCCATCGCATCTTGGGACCTCGTATTGCCGAATTTGATCGTCCTGTCATCGGCTCGACCGGGCACGCCTGGAATATTATTAACATCGACGGCGTTTGGTATACGATTGACCCGACAGGAAGCAATCTGTTAGTGGATGAGACTGCGCCCGCCATTGTCTATCATCGTTTCTTTCTCACAAGTGAATCGGACCATGATTGGAATTACGCTAACGGCGTCGCCAGTTATTGTTATGACGATATCGAAAGAATCACTGATTATGACTATTATGCGAATACTTTCTTCACTTTGGATGAAACTACCCATGACTTGGTTATCGACAGTGGCGAAGAACTCAATGACTTTGTTCGTTATGCCTATAGCCTGACGTATGACCATTTGAGCGTTGATGTCATCATTAACTTTTCCTATGGCGCTCGCCTCATGGATGAAATCGAAACGGCCTTTGCTGCAGCGGATTGGGAAGTCCCCTCAAACATCTATCTCAATGAAGATCATCTCCTGATGGTCGTACGTTAATAAAATACTGAATAATTTGGATATGTTTTAGAGCCTTTTTTGTCGCTTTTTTGTGCCTTTTTTGAGGAAATTTGACCGCCAAAAGGGCTATTTTTGGACAAGTGTAAGACAAAAACCTTGGAAAAAAACCGACCTGATTTACCGAGGCCGATAGATCACGGCCAGTGCCCAATTTAAGGGTTTTATTCTTGTGTTGACGACCGGCATTGAAGTGCGAGGTTACTGATACACCCACAGGCGTTGTCATGATAGGGCGTTCAGAGAATTCGCATCGAGCCAGCGTCTCACAAGCCTGATTAAAATCATAGGAGGAAAAATTCATGGCTAAAACTAAGAAGATTCGGGTTCGCTTACAATCTTACGATCACAAGATTCTAGACCTCAGCGTCGAGAAGATCGTAGATGCGGCGAAGAAGACGGGCGCCAGCGTGGTTGGCCCAATTCCGCTACCGACGGAAAAGCAAGTCTACACGGTTCTCAGAGCTACCTTCAAATACAAGGATGCCCGTGAACAATTCGAAATCAGAACACACAAGCGCTTAATCGATATTTGCAACCCGACCAAGGAAACGGTTGACGTATTACGTCGGCTCGATCTCCCCAGCGGCGTCGATATCGATATCAAGCTGTAGGAGGGATGAGCGATGAAAGCAATATACGGACGTAAGATGGGCATGACTCAAGTATTCGCCGCCGATGGCACCTGCTATCCGGTCACGGTCCTTGAAGTACTCCCGAACGTCGTTACTCAAGTCAAGACCATCCAAAAAGACGGCTACGAAGCTGTTCAAATTGGCTATGAAGAGAAAAAAGAATCTCGTTGCAACAAACCTGAAAAAGGCATCTTCGCGGCGGCCCATACCACCCCGAAGTACGAACTCGCCGAACTCCAGGGCGACGAAATGAAGAAATACGCTGTTGGCGACGTCATCACCGTGGACTTATTCAAAGTCGGCGATATGGTCGATGTCACCGGTATCAGCAAAGGTATCGGCTTCAGCGGCACGATCAAACGTTATCACTACACCATTGGCCCGAAAGGCCACGGCTCAGGTTTCCACAGAAAAATCGGTTCTCTCGCGACGAACGGCCGTACTAACAACCGTATCCATCCAGGAGAGAAAATGCCCGGTCACCACGGAAACTACAAAACCACGATTCTCAACCTCATCGTCGTCGGCGTCGATAAAGAGAAGAATGCCCTTGTAATCAAGGGCGCCATCCCCGGCCCGAAGAAGTCCCTGGTCACCGTTAGAACCGCGATTAAAGTTCAACACGGCAAAAAGCAAACGATTAAACCGCTAGCCACCAACGTGGTTGTCGCGGCGCAATCGAAGTAGGAGGAACCAACCATGGCAGAAGAAAAATCAAAGTCCGTGAGCGTTAACGTCCTCAACCAATTGGGCGAAAAAATCTCGACCACGAGACTCCACGGTGACGTATTCAATATCGAACCGAACAATCAATGCATGTTTGACGCCGTTCAAGTTTATCTCTCGAACCGCCGTCAAGTAACGTCTAAGACAAAAAAGAGAGACGAAGTGTCCGGCGGTGGTAAAAAACCGTGGGCACAAAAAGGCACCGGCCGTGCCCGTGCCGGCAGCAGCCGTTCACCCTTATGGCGCGGCGGCGGCAAGGTCTTCGGCCCAACCGGCGACCAAAACCACACGATCTCGATGAACAAAGAAGCCCACAGACTTGCCTTGCGCAGCGCTTTATCAGTGAAAGCCGCCGCCAAGCAGATCGTCGTGCTCGATAAGATTGAAGTTGAAGCGATTAAGACCAAGAGCGTGGCGGAAATTTTGAAAGCCATCGCTGTCAAAGGTAAAACGTTGCTCGTCTTACACGAAGAGAACGAAGTGCTCCAGACCAGTGCCCGCAGCATCAAGAAACTCATCGTCGTCGTCGAGAACAATGTCAGCGTCTACCGCTCCTGAAGCGGTGGTCGCCAAACCGGCTAAAGTCGCCAAGGCCCCTAAAGCCAAGGTCGAAAAAGAAGTTAAAGCCGAAAAAGTCGAAGCTGCCCCCAAGGCCGCCCCGAAAAAGGCTAAAGCGAAAAAGGCCGAAGCTGCCGTTAAAGCCGCTAAGCCGATTAAAAAGTCCAGCATCCGGGATTTTGATACCATCATCCGCCCGATCATTACGGAAAAGACGATGTCCTTAATCCAAGAGCAGAACAAAGTGACCGTCGAGGTTGACCCGAAAGCCAACCGCGCCGCGATCAAGATTGCCTTTGAAGCCGTCTTCGGCGTCAAGGTCAGTAATGTCCACATCGCTAACGTGCGCGCCAAGAATACCCGCCGTGGTGGCCGGTATGAAGGCTCCGTCCCTGGCTATAAGAAAGCCATCGTCACGCTTGCCGAAGGCCAAGCCCTTGACTTGTTCAAGGAATAAGCACAGCGCTTATAAATTATAGGAGAAATAAAAATGGCAATTAGAACATATAAACCGACGAGCGCAAGCCGTCGTAATATGACCAATTCGACGTTTGAAGAAATCACCACAAGCACTCCTGAGAAAAGCTTACTCGTTAGCATTTCGAATTCCGGAGGCCGCAACAACCAGGGCGTCATCACGACCCGGCACATTGGCGGCGGCAACAAACGTCGCTATCGGCTCATTGATTTTAAGAGAAACAAAGATGGGATCGTCGGAAAAGTCGCTACCATCGAATACGATCCATGCCGCAACTGCTACATTTGCTTAATCAACTATGTTGATGGCGAAAAACGCTACATCCTCTGCCCGAAAGACCTCAAAGTCGATGACAAAATCATCTCGGGCGAAACCGCTGACATCATCGTCGGCAACTGCTTGATCCTTAATAACATCCCTGAAGGTACGTACGTGCACAACCTCGAACTTTCTCCGGGAAAAGGCGGTCAACTCTGCCGCGCCGCCGGCGCCAGCGCCCAAGTCCTTGGTAAAGAAGATAAGTACGTGACCGTCCGCTTAATGAGCGGCGAAGTCCGGAAAATCCTCGGCACCTGCCGCGCCACCATCGGTGTCGTCGGTAACGAAGATTTCATTCTCATCAACCTTGGTAAAGCCGGCAAAAACCGCTGGTATAACAAGCGCCCGACCGTCCGTGGTTCCGCAATGAACCCGGTCGACCACCCACACGGTGGTGGCGAAGGCAAAGCCCCAATCGGCCGCGACGCTCCGCGTACTCCGTGGGGCAAGAAAGCGATGGGCGTCAAAACCCGTAGCCACAAGAAGCCCAGCAACGCCCTCATCGTGAGACGGCGTAATGCGAAGTACGAAGGAGGACATGAACAATGGCTCGTAGCTTAAAAAAAGGACCGTTCTGCGACGACTACTTAATGAAGAAAGTCCAAGCGCTGAACAAGTCTAAGAAAAAAGAAATCATCAAGACCTGGTCCCGTAGATCCACGATCTTCCCGGAATTCATCGAACACACCTTCGCGGTGTACAACGGTCATGAACACATTACCGTTTACGTCACCGAAGACATGGTCGGTCATAAACTAGGCGAATTCTCCCCGACGCGCACCTTCACGGGTCACACCGGGAATAACACCGAAGATAAAGCCGCCGCGACCGCGACTCCCGGAGCCACCGGTAAGCCAGGCGCCGCTGCCGCAGCACCTGCTGCCGCTGCCGGCACCCCAGCCCCAGCCGCTGCCGCCCCAGCCGCCCCAGGTACGAAACCGGCTGCCGGTAAAAAGGAGTAACCAGACATGAAAGCAACGGAAGCATTCGCTATCGCCAAATCAGTCCGGATTACGCCTCGCAAAGTCCGGCTCGTCATCAACTTGGTCCGCGATAAAGACATTAAGGTTGCCCTCGGCATCCTCAACAACGTCAATCGCGCCGCCACCCCAGTCATCATCAAGCTCATCAAGAGCGCCGTCGCCAACGCCGTGAACAATCACGAAATGGACGAAGGCAAGCTGTATATCGCTGAGATATACGCCAATGATGCCACTCGGTTAAAACGCTTCATGCCGCGCGCCAAAGGATCGGCGTCCGGTCTCGTCAAAAGAGCTTCGCACATCACGTGCGTAGTGAAAGAAAGGTAAAAGAGGAAGTCACAATGGGACATAAAGTTAATCCGGTGGGTTTCCGTATCGGCATCAACCGCGACTGGAATTCAAGATGGTTCGCCAACAACCAAGACTACTCAACCTTCCTTCTCGAAGATTTACACATTCGTAAATACTTGGTCGAAACGTTGAAAGAAGCTTTGCTCTCGCACGTTGAGATTGAACGGATCAAGACCGATAAAGGCCACGCCATTACCGTCTTAGTCTTCGTCGCCCGCCCCGGTGTCGTTATCGGTCAAGACGGCGCCAATATCAACAAGATCAAAAAAGAACTGGCTAAACTCGTGACGACCGGCACTTTGCGTGTCGACGTCATCGAAGTCAAGAGCCCCGATCTCGACGCCAATCTCGTTGCCCAAAGCATCGCGACGCAGCTCGAAGAACGGGCCAGCTTCCGCACCGTGCAGAAGAAAGCCATCCAAAGAGTCCGTAAAGCCGGCGCCAAAGGTTGCAAAACGTTGGTCTCCGGTCGTTTAGCCGGAGCCGAAATCGCTCGTAAAGAAGGTTATAAGGATGGCAGCATCCCGCTACATACCCTTCGTTCCGATATCGATTACGCTGCCGCTGAAGCACGGACCACTTATGGTCGTCTAGGCGTCAAAGTCTGGATCTGCCGCGGCGATATCCTCCCGGCCAAAAAAGCCGTCGTGGTAGCCCCGGTAGAGAATAAAGGAGTGTAGGTTCTATGTTACAACCAAAAAGAGTCAAATATAGACGCCCGCACGGAATCAAGTACGAAGGGCTCTCGAAAGCCGGCAATGAAGTCAGCTTCGGCATGTTCGGTCTCCAAGCCATCACTGGCAACTGGGTGACCAACCGCCAAATCGAAGCCGCTCGTATCGTGCTCGCGCGTTATACCAAAAGAAACGGACAAATCTGGATTCGGATTTATCCGCATCTCGCCAAAACCAAGAAACCAGCCGAAGTCCGGATGGGATCTGGCAAAGGTAACCCGGAATCCTGGGTCGCGGTCGTCAAGACGAACCGCGTCATGTTTGAGATTGGCGGCGTTCCGGAAGCGGATGCCCGCGAAGCCTTACGGCTGGCCAGTTACAAACTGCCCCTTCGTTCCCGCGTGATCTCTCGTGAAGGGAAAGGTGAATAATCATGAAGTTAAGCGAAATACGTGAAATGAACGTCACGGAACTCAACGAAAAGGTTTACGCCTTAAAAGAAGAGTTATTCAACTTACGCCGCAAACAAGCCGTCGGCCAACTCAAAAAAGG
>JAPLKQ010000148.1:0-1354 GCA_026387995.1 Bacillota bacterium | reverse complement strand
TATATACCGTCCTTCGTGAACACGAACTCGGTATCATGAAATAAAGGAGGACTAGAACATGGAAGAAAGAGCAAAACGCCACGTATTCGAGGGCGTCGTCGTTTCCGACAAGATGGATAAAACCATCATCGTTTTAGTCGAAACTCACAAGAAACATGCCAAGTATGGCAAACGTGTCAAATACGGCAAGAAGTATAGTGCCCATGACGAACTCAATACCGCCCACATCGGCGATAAAGTCCAAATCATGGAAACCCGCCCGCTCAGCGCCACCAAGCGCTTCCGGCTCGTCAGCATCTTACAAAAAGCTGAAAAGACCGTTGAATTGAAGGAGGCCGAATAAGTATGGTACAAAATGAAACCAACTTAGTCGTCGCTGACAACTCCGGAGCTAAATCGGTTCGTATCTTCCGTCTTTATGGCGGTTCGACCCGTAAAACCTCCTCGATTGGCGATATCGTCATGTGCGCCGTCAAAGACGCCATCCCGAACGGCAAAGTCAAAAAAGGCGAAGTCGTGAAGGGCGTTATCGTCCGCACGCAAAAATCGATCCATCGCGCTGACGGAACGTCCATCGGCTTCGATGACAACGCCATCGTCTTATTAAATGAAGATGGCACACCCCGCGGCACCCGCGTCTTCGGACCCGTGGCCCGCGAACTCCGTGACAAAGGCGAAGGATTCATGAAAATCATTTCGCTCGCGCCGGAAGTCTTATAGGAGGCCAACGACATGAAAATCAAAAAAGGCGATAAAGTCATCGTCATCGCCGGCAACGACAAAGGCAAGACGGGCACCGTTCAAAAAGTGCACCCCAAGCTCAATAAAGTCGTCGTCGAAGGTGTCGCTGTCCGTAAAAAACACAAAAAACCGACTCAACAAAACCCTGAAGGCAGCATTTTGGAGATTTATGCCCCAATCGATGCCAGCAACGTCTCGTTGATCGATCCCAAAACGAAAAAAGCAACGCGCGCTCGCATCATGACCGTCGAAGTAAAGGGCAAACTCGTTAAAGGCCGTTACTCCAGAGACGGCAAGAGCAAGCTCGACTAGGAGGTAGCACAATGGCAGAAGAAATCAAAAAAGCGAAAGCTCCAAAAGCGGCCAAAGAAGCGGCCCCTGTTGCTGAAAAAGAAGTCGAAGCCAAGGTCGTCGCGGAGAAACCCGTGAAAGCCAAAGCCGAGAAACCGGTTGAAGCGGTGGAAGCGAAAGTCGCTGAAAAGCCCGTTCACGTCCATGCTGAAAAGCCCGCCGAAGCCGTAAAAGCCGAAGCCGCCGCTGAAAAACCCGCTCACGTCCACGCTGAAAAGCCCGTGGAAGTGAAGGTTGCCCCGGCCCCTGAAGCCAAAGCCAA
>JAPLKQ010000184.1 GCA_026387995.1 Bacillota bacterium | reverse complement strand
GTCCGCCATGCTTCATTTGACCCAAAGCGATCCCCGCTACAAAAAAACCTTGGTCGCCGTCAATATCAGCGATGCCCAAGAGGCCATTGAAGAAGCCAAAAAAATCCCTAAGTTAAAGTTTAAGGTCTTATGCCTTGACTGCACGATGGCAGCGCTTCTCGCCCGTTATAAACTGACCCGCCATGTCCATCCTTTACAAACCCAAGGATGCACCCTTGAGAAAGCCATCGCGATGGAAAAAGAAGACCTCGAGAAAATCCGCGCCCAAGTGGACGTCATGATCGACACCAGCGGCTTCGAAGTCGTGGACTTCCGTAGGAAGATCTTCGCCAACTTCCAAAAGAGCAAAGACGGCCTTATGACCGTCAGCTTTGTTTCTTTCGGTTTTAAATACGGCGTCCCGAGCGACGTCGACATGATTATCGATACCCGGATTTTAACCAATCCGTTCTATATCCATGACTTGAAGAATTTGACCGGCCAAGACGAAGCGGTCAAGAAGTTCCTCGTCGAACTCCCGAAGACCCAGCAACTCTTGGACCACATGACCAACTACCTCGACTTCTACCTCGAAGCCAACAGCGCCGAATCCCGTCCTTATTTCGTGATTGGCGTCGGCTGCAGCGGCGGACAGCATCGGAGCGTCTATATCGCCGAACGCCTGGCCGCGATTTACGAAGAGAAATACAACACGGTGGTCAATCACCGCGACCTGACGAGATCTAAAGGCCAATAAGCCGATGATTAAGGAACCATCTTTCACTTCCATCGTCAAAGAAGAAATCACGACGAAGCCTTTTAACGATGAACGGCTGCGCGCGATGCTTTCGGCGTACGTGAAAACCAATGGCCGGATGGTCATACAGAATAAAACCACCGAAATCGTCCTCGCTACCGAAAACGCCAAGATCGCCAAGTTCCTGTTTTTGATTATCCAAAAGCTCTACGGCATCTCCCCGCGCTTTGCCTATACGCGGATGATGAAGTTCGAAAAGAAAGTAACGTACAACGTCATCATCGAAGAAAAATCGGACGCCATCCTCGAGGATTTAGGCGTATCCTTTTTAAGCGGGAAGATTTCCCGGTTGCTGGTGAGTAACGACGACACCTTAGGCGGCTATGTCGCCGGGGCTTTCCTCGCCACCGGGTCCGTGAATAACCCTGCCAGTTCCAACTATCACTTAGAGATTTCAACCACCGACGAAGACTACGCCAAGTACTTGGTGAAACTGGTCGGACGGTACAAAAATGTCGACCTGACCCCGAAGATTATCAAACGTAGAAACCAATTTGTCGTTTACTTAAAAAAGAGCGACCAAATCGCTGATTTTTTGATTTTGATGGGCGCCACGGACGCCACCTTGGAATACGAGAACGTGCGCGTCAACCGCGACTTCAGCAACAACGACAACCGCTGGCAGATCTGCGCCAACGCCAACATGAACAAAGTGGTGGAAGCTTCTGGAAAACAGATCGAAGAAATTCAAATCATCGACCGCGTGGTCGGGATCGAGCACTTGCCGAACGAAAAGATGAAACTGCTTTGCCGTTTACGCCTGGATAACGATGGGGCCTCGATGCTGGAACTCGCCGAAAAGATGAGCGACGAAATGCATAACCCGGTCTCCAAGAGCAACATCAACCATCTGTTCCGCGCCATCCATGAAATGGCCGAGCGTTATAAAGAGGTGGGAGAATGACCATCGATAAACAACTGGGCATGAGAATCTCGTATCTGCGTAAGCAGGCGGGATGGTCCCAGGAAGAACTCTCCTTTAGGAGCGCCATCAATAAAAACTACCTCTCCGACCTTGAACGGGGCCGGCGGAACCCGTCCCTTAAAATCCTGGAGCGGTTGGCCCGTGCCTTTAGCCTCAATTTAGCCACTCTTCTCAAAGGCCTTGAAAGCTTTGACGAGTGAAAAAGGCCCTTTTTACTTGTAAATAAATCCAACACCTGTAAAACGCTTTCAGTCATTTTGCTATAACAACTCTCGATTAACCGTTGTATAATTAAACCGCAAATACAAAGGGGGACATGATTATTATGTCAATTAAACTTGCAATCAACGGATTTGGACGCATTGGACGTTTATCTTTCCGTCGCGCCGTGGAAGTCGGCGGTTTCGAAATTGTCGTCATTAACGACTTGGCTGACGCTGCAACGCTAGCCTACTTACTGAAATATGATACAACCCACGGTAACTTTGGGTTAAACGACATCACCGTCTCCGCGGACGGCAAAGCGATTGTCTACAAAGGCAAAGCCATCCCAGTCCTCGGACAACCTGATCCAGCCCTTATCAAATGGTCGGATTACGGCGCGGATATCGTTCTCGAATGCACCGGACGTTTTAAAGGCAAAGAAGACGCGGCCATCCACGTCACCGTCGGCGGCGCCAAAGGCGTCATTATCTCGGCCCCGGCTGATGATACGACCCCAACCTTTGTCCATGGCGTCAATACGAGCAAGCTTACTAAAGACATGAAAGTCATCTCCGGCGCTTCCTGCACGACCAACTGCTTAGGCCCCGTGCTTAAAGTCCTCCAAGATGAATTTGGCATCGATTCTGGTTACATGACCACCATCCATGCGTATACCAATGACCAAACCACCCTTGACTTAGTCAAGAAGGGTGACCGCCGCAGAGGCCGTGCCGCTGCCGCGAACATCGTCCCGTCAACCACGGGTGCCGCCAAAGCCATCTACCTCGTCATCCCGGAACTCAAAGGCCGGATGAACGGTGGGGCCATGCGCGTCCCGGTCATCGACGGATCCTTGATCGACCTCACCATGATCTTAAAGAAACCCGTCAAAGCCGAAGACATCAACGCCGCGATGAAGAAAGCTTCTGAAGGCGCTCTTAAAGAAGTCCTTGCCTATACTGAAGACGAAATCGTCAGCTCCGATATCATCGGCGCCACCGCGGGAGCCATCTTTGACGCCACGCAGACGAAAGTCGCCGTCAATCCGGAAGGCACCCAACTCGTCAAAGTCGTCGCTTGGTACGATAACGAATACAGCTACACCTGCCAATACATTCGGCTGGCCGCTGAATTCGGTAAAGTCCTGGGCGCCAAGTAATTTTGGATTTATAAATAAAGCGCCCGCTTTCTGGGCGCTTTTATTTTAAAAAAGAGGAAAAAAACATGAAAACCATCAACCAACTCCCGAATCTTAAGGGCCAACGAGTCATCGTCCGCGTTGATTTCAATGTCCCGCTCAAAGACGGCGCCATCCGCGACGATAACCGCATCGTCCAAGCGCTCCCGACCATCCAATACTTGATTAAACAGGAAGCCAAGATCATTTTGATGTCGCACTTAGGCAAAGTCGACTTCAAGGATCCGGTCCAAACCGCTGACGACATGAAGAAAAATAACCTGAGCCCGGTCGCCGGACGCTTAGCCGAACTGCTCAAGCAGCCGGTCACGTTCTCCGACGCCACCCGCGGCGACAAGCTGAAATTCTGGATCAACACCTTAGAAAACGGCCAAGTCCTGCTCATGCAGAACACCCGTTATGAAAAAGGCGAGACCAAGAATGATCCTGAACTGAGCAAAGAATGGGCCAGCTATGCCGATGCCTTCATCATGGGTGCGTTCGGTTCCGCTCACCGTGCCCACGCCTCGACCGTCGGTATCCCGACCGTACTTAAGGAACAGGGAAAACCCGTTGCCGTCGGCTATTTAGTCGAAAAAGAAGTCAAGAACATGACCAAATGCGTCGACGTGAAGCCGGAAGGCCATCCGTACGTCGCGCTGCTCGGTGGCTTAAAGGTCAGCGATAAGATCAAAGTCATCGAATCCTTAATGAAAAAATGCGATAAGATCCTCATCGGCGGCGCCATGGCCTTTACGTTCTACAAGGCGCTTGGCCATAACGTCGGCACTTCGCCGTTCGAAGCCGATCAACTTGATTTCGCCAAGAAATGCTATGAAGACGCTAAAGGCAAGATCGTCTTACCGTTAGACGTGGTGGTCGCGGACGCTTATGACGGCTGGAAAGAAATCCGGACCGTCCTCATCAGCCAAATCCCCGATGGCTTCATGGGCATGGATATCGGCCCGAAGACCGAAAAGCTCTTTGCCGCCGAACTCTTAAAGGCCCACACCGTCTTCTGGAATGGCCCGATGGGCGTTTTCGAGAAGAAAGAATTCACCAATGGCACGATCGCCATTTGCCAAGCCGTCAAGACGCTCGGACGTAAAGCCTTCACCGTGTGCGGTGGCGGCGATTCCGCAGCAGCCGTCAAGCAATTCGGCTACATGGATGCCTTTAGCCACGTCAGCACCGGCGGCGGCGCTTCTCTTGAAATGATTGAGAATGACGGACATTTGCCCGGCATTGACGTCATTGGAGACTAACATGCGACGCAAACTTCTTCTCGGAAACTGGAAAATGAACAAAACGATGGCCGAGGCGAAGGAATTCGCCATTGCCAGCGTGCGTTTGTCGTCCATTGCCCGGGAAAAAGGCATTGACATCGGCGTGGCCCCGACCTTTTTAAGCCTGACCACCGTGAAAGCCCTGAATCCGGATTTGATCGTGGCGGCGCAAACCTGCCACTATGAGGATAAAGGTGCCTTCACAGGCGAGATTTCCGTCCCGATGCTCAAAGAAATCGGCATCGACTGGGTCCTCATCGGTCACTCCGAACGCCGCACCTACAATAACGAAACGAATTTATCCTGTAATAAAAAACTCCATAAACTGGTCGACAGCAAGATGATTCCCGTCTACTGCGTCGGGGAAACGCTCTCCGAATTCGAAGATGGCCGTACCAAGGACATCGTGGAAACGCAGCTCCGCGTCGGCATGGGCGACATCCCGCTCGACAAAGTGAAAGCCATCATCATCGCCTATGAGCCGGTTTGGTCGATTGGAACTGGCAAAAACGCTTCCACCGAGATTGCGGAAGACGTGTGCCTCTTCATTCGGCAGACCGTCCGCGGGCTCTTCGGGG
>JAPLKQ010000125.1 GCA_026387995.1 Bacillota bacterium | reverse complement strand
CTATTTCTTTAACGGCGACCTGCTTGACCGCGTCGAGCTGGCTAAAATCGGCCAAGCCGCGGAGACCGGCTACTTTGGCAACCCTTGCGGCCTCCTTGACCAGATGGGCGTGGCATTAGGCGGGGTCAATTATATTGATTTTCTTTCCACTGAAAATCCTGTTTATAAGCATATGACCTTAACTTTAAGAGGTTATCAAATCATTTTGACGAATACCGGCGGCAGCCATGCCGGCTTAACCCCGTTCTATGCAGCGATTAAAGACGACATGAAGAAAGTGGCCCGTTATTTCGGGAAAGACTATCTCCGTGAAGTCCCGGAAACGGATTTCCGTAAAGAAATCAATGAAGTGAGAGTTGCGGTCGGTCCGACGGCGGTGGACCGTGCGATTCATTTCTATGAAGAGAACGCCCGCGTCGAGAAAGCCTTCTCGGCCATCGAAGCCCATGACACCAAGACCTTTCTGGCGATGGTCAGGGAAAGCGGTCAATCCTCCCGTCATTATTTAAAGAACATATCTATCGGCCACCCTGAAACGGAAGCGCTGACGATCGGTCTTGATTTAAGCGAAAAGCTCATCCATGACGGCGCGGTTCGCGTCCATGGCGGCGGCTTTGCCGGGACCATGCAGGCGTTTGTAGCCGATTCCGAGGCCAAATCCTACCTAGGCGCCATGCAAACGCGATTTGGCAAGGCAAGTTCGCTCCTAGTCAAAGCGCGCCCAGACGGCGTTAAAGCCCTGAAAACGAAGTGGGTCATGAAATAGTGGGGCAACCCACTTTTTCTTTGGAGACGTTCTCTCGCCGCTAGCGGTGGCGATTTTTTTTAAGGACGCTCACGGAAACCTAAAAACGGACCCTGCGAAAATCGATAATAAAAGAACTATGTTCTTTTGAAACTTTTTCAAAACGCAGAAAAACCGTGGTACCGGTTTCAGAAACCGTTATCATCATTTGGGTCCCATTCATCTATGTTAAGGTAAGGTTGCAAGAGAGAGAAAACCCTTGCAGGAGGTCATCTTATGGAAAAGATGCTTAGTTTCCATGGTGAAGATAACCTTTCGGAAGCCACGGTCGACGAAGTTACATTAGACGTCAAAGAAAATCTCGATACCCTGGTCACGGAATCCCGTGCCGCGTGTATGTCGAGTTCGAATATGCTGGTCAACCAAAACTTCTTCGTCATGGGCTATGGTCCGATGGGCTTTGCTTATCAGGATCACGAGTAACCCGAATTATCTTCACCAAAAAAAGGCGAGCTTGAGGCTCGCCTTTTATTTATAGATTTAATCGATGAAATCTATTTTTTACGTTCTTTTAAGACTTTTTTGAACGCGGCTAATGTCGCGTCGCTGACGACGTGTTCCATCTTGCAGCAGTCGACTTCGGCCGTGGCTTCATCGACGCCTAAGTGGATGAGAAACTTTTTGATTAGCGTGTGCTTTTCAAAGATGGATTCGCCGACTTTGCGGCCTTCGTCGGTCAAAGTGATCGCTTTATAACGGCTTTGCGCAAGCAAGCCAAGCGTTTTGATTTCATTGATGGTCTTGCTCACCGCAGGGCGAGAGACACCCAAGTATGAGGCGACATCAACCGAACGAATATTTTTTCCGTGTTTTTCAAGGACAAAGAGCGCTTCCAGATAATCTTCGTATGAACGGGTCAAATTATGCATAAAGACGCCTCCTTTTCTTTACGGAGTGATACCCACAAATAATGTTGTAACCGTATAACGGTTGTGGTCGTTTTTAACCAAAGTTGAGGACAGACAACTGTCCAAACTTTTAGACAAGATGAAGGTTTTGTCGCATTCGAAACACAATCAGCATCATAATAAAGATGCCAAGTGTCACCTTATACATTAAGTTTCTTTTTTTAATAATCATATTCGTTGACAAATTAATCCCATCGGTTATAATGTTTTATCCCTTTAACACGGGATATTCCGGGAGAAAAACCCATGAGCAAAATCAAACATCTGAACTTACATCCTGGCGAAGCGGGGCACCTGTCGGATTTAAAAATCGGGCAGTCTGGCGTCGTGCTCGCCCTTCATAACGACGATCCCGCCCTCCGGAGACGCCTCTTAGACATGGGAATCACGAGCGGCGTGGCCGTCACGGTCAAGAAGATTGCCCCTTTAGGGGATCCGGTCGATATCGTCTTACGCGGGTATGAATTATGTCTTCGCCGCGCGGACATGGCCAACATCGACATCAAGGCGGTGGACTAGATGAAAATCGCCCTCGTCGGAAATCAAAATAGCGGCAAGACCACCCTTTTCAACCTCCTTACCGGCGCCAATCAAAAAGTCGGCAACTGGCCTGGCGTGACCATCGAACGGAAGTCCGGGATCATCAAAGGCACGACCTTTGAAGTCGTCGACCTTCCGGGCATCTATTCGCTGTCGCCGTACACCAGCGAAGAAGAAGTCTCACGTAAATTCGTATTTGAGGAAAAGCCTGATTTAATCATCAATATCATCGATGCCACGAGCATCGAAAGAAGCCTTTACCTGACCACCCAACTCTTGGAACTCGATACCCGCGTGGTCATCGCCTTGAACATGACCGACATGCTGATCGCCAAGGGTTTAAAAATCGATACCGAGAAGTTATCGATGGCGTTACAAACCTCGGTGGTCGAGATCTCCGCGCTTAAACGGACCGGCATCGAGAAGTTGATCGAACTCATTGCCGCGGATGCCGTCCTGGCCAACCCGCACCAGAAGATTTACCAAAAAGAAGTCGAGACGGAACTCGCCCTCATCTCGAAGCATATCGAAACCACCCATAGCCGTTTTGTCGCCGTCAAGTTACTGGAGAACGACAAGATGTTCCTGGCGATGCGCCCGATTGAAGTCAAAGACGCGATTACGCGGCTTGAAGATCACTACAAACTCGATGTCGAGCAAATCATCGCCAGCCAACGCTACGACTTCATCATGCAGGTCAAAAAAGAAGCGGTGGCCGCCATTCCCGTGAAGAAATCAATGACCGATAAGCTCGATAAAATCTTTCTTAACCGCTATTTGGCGCTCCCGATATTTGCCGTCATTATGTTTCTCGTTTACTTTCTTAGCGTCGGCATCGTCGGCGCTTCGACGATCACCTTGATCCAAAACGGCGTGTCCTGGTTCACAAACTGGGTGAGTGGGGGACTTGGCTCTTTAAATGCCAGCCCATGGGCCATCAGTTTAGTCGCCCATGGCGTCATCGGCGGGGCCGGGGCGATCTTGAACTTCATCCCGCAGCTGATGATGCTCTTCCTTTGTATCTCCCTATTAGAAACTACCGGCTACATGAGCCGTATCGCTTTCTTCCTCGACCGCGTCTTTAAAAAGTTTGGGTTAAGCGGCAAATCGCTCATTCCTTTCATCGTCGGCAGCGGCTGCTCGGTGCCGGGCGTGATGACCACGCGGACCATCGAAGACCCGAGCGAACGGCAAATCAGCGTCCTCTTGACGCCCTTTATTCCCTGCAGCGCCAAACTCCCGATCATCGCTCTGTTCGCCGGGTTCTTTTTCCCAGATTCCTCTGGACTCGTCTCCTTTTCCCTCTATTTATTCGCCGTCGTCATCATCCTATTACTCGCGTTATTCCTTTCCAAGTTCGTCCTCAAATCGAAGAACTCGGTGTTCATCAGCGAACTGCCGGAATATAAACTCCCGAGCCTCCGTTATGTTACCCGTGACGTCTGGGATAAAACCTGGTCGTTCGTGAAACGGGCCGGTACCATTATTTTGGTCAGCAGCATCGTCGTTTGGTTCCTCGCTTCCTTTACGTGGACGTTCCAGTATGTCCATGATTCGCCAGAGGTCGACCATTCGATGCTGGGCACGATTGGCAGCCTGCTCGCTTGGATTTTCGTCCCGATGCTGGGTGGCACCTATTCGTGGGGCGCGGCCGTCAGCGCCATTCAAGGCTTGATTGCCAAAGAGAACGTGGTCAGCAGCCTGACCGTCATCTCCGGCGTCGCCAACGGCTCGACCAGCAACATCTTTAGTAGTGGTGGCCTCTTTGGGTTCTTTACCCCGGTGACCGCGTATGCCTTCATGGTCTTTAACTTATTCAGCGCGCCGTGCTTTGGCGCCATCGCCGCCATGAATAAAGAAT
>JAPLKQ010000003.1 GCA_026387995.1 Bacillota bacterium | reverse complement strand
GATGCCACAGTATGCATCCAAAACACGCTCAGTGCCGGTCAGCCCAGCTTTTTCGATGGCGAGACCATAGAGTTTTTCGGTTTGGGTAGGATTAATCTGATAGAAGGAACGGCTGGAGATTTGGAAGGTGATGCCACATAAGGTATCGACGATGAAACCTTTGCCCATCAAGGTATATTCTTTCTCGCCTAAAATAACGTTGGTATCCCGTGTGTTGATATTTTGAACGATTGTGGTGATTTCCGGGCATTCTTTATGGAGCTCTTTGCAAAAGTTATTCCGTCCGGGGAAAGAGTCAACGTTGGTGACTAAGACCACCATGATTTCCGGCTTGTAATAACTGGCGCGGATCAGGATATGTCTAAGGACACCGGTACAGGCATCTTCGTCATAGGGTTCAACCCTGATTTCTTTCATCAGTTTTTTGATGGTGGTTAAAATATGGCTGGCGTTTTTATTCTCGATATAGCACTTATCGATCGGGACGATATCGTGGGATTTGGCTTTGTAGAATCCGGAGATGATTTTCCCTTGGCGGTCTTTACTCACCGGCATCTGGGTTTTATTCCGGTAATAATACGGATTATCCATGCCGACGGGTTCGTCGACCGTAATCGTCAGTCCGCCGATTTTACGGAAGGCTTCTTCGATTTTACGTTTCTTAAAAGCTAATTGGGCGGGATAACGGAGATTTTGGAAACAGCAGCCACCGCAGGCGGTCGCCACCGGGCATAGGGGTTGAATCCGGTCAGGCGAAATCTTGGTGATCTTCACGATCTTCCCAAACCCGTAATCGCCTTTCTCATAGGTCAGTTGAATCTCGGCTTCTTCGCCGAGGAGTAATCCGTAGACGAAAATGGGCTTGCCAGCATTTTTGACAATGCCTTGACCGTCATGCGTATAATCGACGCAGACGCCGGTAAAACTGGGGAGACTGGGCCGAGGTTTCATTTCCATTGGTTATTTACTTTGCATTAAGTTATAAATCCACGGGACTTCAATGGCGTTATCGAGTCTTGGGAATAACGGGGCGCCTTTTTGGACGTGACAGCCACCGACAACACCAAACTTATGGACGTTCTTATAGGCTTGGAGCTTCTCGTTAACGCCGAGTTGGGCAAAAAGCGCTTTAGGCGCGTGCACCAGCACCGGTTGGAGCAAGACCCCGGCAATGTATAGGACGCTGGCTAAATGGTTCATAACGCTCGCTAATTCCGCTTTTTTAGCGGGGTCTTTCGCTAAGGCCCAGGGCTGGGTCTCGTCGATATACTTGTTCGCGCGGCTGACCATGGCTAAAACGCTGACGTAGGCTTCGGTGATCTTCAGGTCATCGTTCGCCAGCTCATATTCACGGAGGGTTTTTTCCGCGGTTTCGCGGAGTTCTTTATCAAAGGGATTGGTGTCGCCTTTATATTCGGGGATGACGCCGCCAAAGTATTTATCGATCATGGTGACGGTCCGGTTTAAGAGGTTTCCAAAGTCGTTGGCGAGGTCGCTATTGACCCGTTCAACAAACTGTTCGGGAGTGAATTGGCCGTCGCTGCCAAAGACGGTTTCGCGGACCAAATAATACCGCACCGCATCGACGCCAAAGTGGGCGATTAAGGGAACGGGATCGACCGTGTTGCCGCGGGATTTTGACATTTTTCCGTCTTTCATCATCAAGAGACCATGGACGAATTCGCGGTCGGGTAAACGGAGGCCTAAGGCCATGAGGAACATCGGCCAATAGATGACGTGGAAACGGGTGATGTCCGCGCCGATGACGTTAACGGTTTCGCTGGTCGGGTCTTGCCAGAACTTATTGAAGAGTTCGGGATGTTTAGAATCATAGCCAAGCGCGGTAATATAGTTCGTCAAAGCGTCCAGCCAGACATAGATGACGTGTTTCGGGTTTTCTTTCACCGGGATGCCCCATGAGAAAGAGGTGCGGGAAACGCATAGGTCTTCAAGACCGGGTTTAATGAACGTGTTGATCATTTCATTCTTCCGGGATTCCGGGGTAATGAACTTAGGATTGTCTTCATAGAACTGTAGGAGGCGGTCGATGTACTTTCCGGTACGGAAAAAATACGCTTCCTCGACGTCTTGGTGGACGGGCCGGTGGCAGTCCGGGCATAAGTGTTCCGGGCCCACTTGAGTGTCGG
>JAPLKQ010000055.1 GCA_026387995.1 Bacillota bacterium | reverse complement strand
GATAATATTTCATGACAGTTTCGTAAAATTGATGCGAATGGTCAAAATTAAAAAAATGGGCAAGTTCGTGAACGACGATGGAATCGATGATAGCGGGTGAATAATGGATGAGCTTAAAGGCAAACGTCAAGGTATGGGAACCCCGCGAGTTGCTGCCATAGCGCGACTCCATCTTACGGACGCGGACTTTATAAGCCTTCGGGACGTTCATTGCCATCTCATAATAACGGACTCGGGAGGTGATGAAATCGAGGGCAAATTTCCGCAGTTTGCGGTCAAGGTCATCCGGGGATTTAAAGGTCACGCCGACATCGCTCACCGAAAAGTGCCCATCTTGGACCAAGGGCCGTTTTTCGCCAAGGAGATAAATGGAATCGAGGCTGATGGCGGCTTCGCGTTTCAGCATCGGTTCGAGACGGGGAAAAATGTGCTCAAGATTATCGAGAATGAGTTTTCGGGAGGCTAAGTAAGGGGCGCTGATCAGAATCTCGCCTTTGCGGACATGAAAAATAATCCGCCGCATCTTCTTTTTCGTGATGCGGACGACATAATCCTGCCCGTTTTTAGGATAAATCAAATCAAGTGTTTGCATATTCCTTAGATATTATAACTTGCTCTTGGCCTATAAGAAATGTTTACTTTTAGAATAATTAGCCTACAATACAATTAAGGAAGAATTTTTCATGGAAAAACTGCTCATCAGCGCCTGCTTAATCGGACAAAATTATCTAAACTTCAAGACAAATATGAACTGGTTCCCGTCTGTCCCGAAACGCTCGGTGGACTGCCCATCCCCCGCCTTCCCAGCGAACGGCAGGGCGCTCTCGTCCACATGCGAAATGGCGGAGACGTCACGCGTGAGTTTACGAAAGGCGCCGAAATCGCTTTAACGATGGCCAAAGATCACCACATCACGAAGGCTTTGCTTAAAGAAAAGAGCCCTTCGTGCGGCACGAAACAGATTTACGACGGCACTTTCTCGCGGACGTTAATCACCGGTATGGGCGTTACCGCCGAGCTGCTTAAGAAAAACGGGATAAAGGTCTATAATGAAAATGACATCGAGGAGCTCCTATGAATAAAGCCGTCAAGCGCATGACTTTAACCGCTCTATTGGCTGCCTTGACTTTCGTCACGACGGCTTTTATCCATATCCCGCTCCCCATCGGGACCGGCTATTTTAACTTAGGCGATTCCGTCATCTTATTCAGCGCTATTTTTGTGGATCCCTTTGCCGGCGCTCTGGTCGGCATCATCGGCGCCAGCTTTGCTGACATCTATGTCGGGGCCATTGAATTCGTCCCGTTCACGATCGTTGCCAAACTGCTCGAGGCCGTGATTGCCGGCTATTTATTCAGGACTTTCAAAGGCACATGGAGTTACACCGCTTTATATATCGGGGCGTTCTTCATCGTCCCCGTGTACGCCGTGTCCTATTTCATCTTTTTCGGCGGTTGGTCCGGCGTCCTTGCCAACTCCCCGTTTGATTTGCTTCAGGCGCTCATTGGCGCGATTGTCGCCACCGTCCTTATCATCACGCTAAGGAAAACGAAGATACGATCGCTTAGCGACGAGTAGCCATGGAAAATAAACAAAAAGTCTCACTTGCGTGAGACTTTTTTTATGCGATGAATCCTATACTTTAGCGGAATTTCGATTCTTTTAAATCTTTGAGGACGGATTGATCGATGGCTTTCACGACTTCGGTCATCAGGGCCACCGCTTGGAGGTAATCGTCTTCATTAATCAGCGAGACATGGCTATGGAAGTAACGGCACGGCAAGCTGATGGTCATGTTGATGATGCCGTCAAACTGCTTGTGCATCTCGCCGCTATCGGTGCCGCCCGCCGTGAGCAGGTCATAGGTATACTTGATGCCTTTGTCTTTGGCAATCTTCTCGACGAAATCAAATAATCCGCGATGGGCAATAACGCTGCCGTCCATGACGGACAGAGCGACGCCTGTGCCGAGTTTAGTCGGATTATTCGGGGAACCGGGTAAATCATAACTCATGGTGACGTCAAGGGCAAAAGCAATGTCCGGATGGACATGGTAGCTCGCGGTTTTCGCGCCGCGGAGGCCCACTTC
>JAPLKQ010000208.1:822-6322 GCA_026387995.1 Bacillota bacterium | reverse complement strand
GGATCGCCACCATGTTCGCCGCAGACGCCGACATGGAGTGTCGGGTTGGCAGCGCGGCCTTCAGTGACAGCCATCTTGACGAGACGGCCAACACCACGTTGGTCAATGGTTTGGAACGGATCTTGTTCGAAGATCTTGGTCGCATAGTAATCTGGCAAGAACTTGCCAGCATCATCGCGGCTGAACCCGAACGTCATCTGCGTTAAGTCGTTAGTGCCAAAGCTAAAGAATTTAGCTTCTGTGGCAATTTCACTAGCGAGTAAGGCGGCGCGAGGAATTTCGATCATGGTTCCGACTTCATAATGGAGCGCTTGACCGGATTTCTTAATTTCTTCATCAGCGATTTCAACGATAATGTTCTTTACGAATTTGAATTCTCTGATTTCAAGGACGAGCGGTACCATGATTTCCGGAACCACCGCGTGGCCAAGGTCTTTTTGGGCTTGGAGAGCGGCGCGGATAATGGCGCGGGTTTGCATCTTGCCGATTTCTGGATAAGAAACGTCAAGACGGCAACCACGGTGACCCATCATGGGGTTGAATTCATGCAAGAAGGCGATACGGTTTTTCACGTGTTCAACCGTCAAGTTAAGCGCTTTGGCTAACTCTTCGATCTTATCTTCTTCTTGTGGCAAGAATTCATGTAGAGGTGGATCGAGCAGACGGATGTTGACGTTTTTGTCTTTCATCGCCATGAACAATCCATAGAAGTCGCTTTGTTGATATGGGAGCAAATCTTCAAGTGCCTTTTCGCGTTCAGCGACAGTTTCAGCAAGAATCATCTTTCTCATATTGAAGATGCGGTCTTTGCCGAAGAACATGTGTTCAGTACGGCATAGTCCGATACCTTCCGCGCCGTACTTAACGGCTTGGTCAGCATCTTTCGGAGTATCAGCATTCGCGCGGACGCGAAGTGTGCGATAGCTATCGGCCCAGGCCATCAACCGGCCAAATTGACCAGTGAGTGCGGTTTCGACTCTCTTGATATCGCCTTCATAAACTTGTCCGGTGGAACCGTCTAAGGAAATGACGTCTTTATCGGTGTATGTCTTGCCGTTGAATTTTAAGGTGCGGGTTTCTTCGTCGATTTCAGCCGTGCTGCAACCAACGACGCAGCATTTACCCATACCGCGAGCGACGACGGCGGCGTGGCTTGTCATACCACCGCGCATCGTGAGAATGCCTTCGGCGGCGACCATGCCTTCAATGTCCTCAGGCGAGGTTTCGGCACGAACAAGAACAATCTTTTCGCCAGCTTCATGACGTTTGTGGGCTTCAGCAGCCGTGAACGCGATTTTGCCGGTGGCAGCGCCTGGAGAGGCCGGTAAGCCTTCACCAATGGATTTAAGTTTCTTTAATTCTTTCGGATCGAAACTTGGGTGGAGCAAACTATCGAGTGATTTAGCTTCGACACGGAGGACGGCTTCTTCTTCAGTGATGAGCTTTTCATCGACTAAATCACAAGCGATCTTGAGCGCGGCGGCAGCCGTTCTTTTCCCGTTGCGGGTTTGCAAGAAGTAGAGTTTTCCGTCTTCAACGGTGAATTCCATGTCTTGCATATCTTTATAGTGAGTCTCCATCAACTTGATGGTCTCTAAGAATTGTTTGTGGACGTCCGGTAAAATATGCCGGAGTGCTTCGATGTCTAACGGAGTGCGGATGCCAGCGACGACGTCTTCGCCCTGAGCGTTCGGTAAGTATTCGGCGAATACTTGCTTTTCGCCAGTCGACGGAGAACGCGAGAAGGCAACGCCAGTGCCGGAAGTATCGCCCTTGTTACCAAAGGCCATCGATTGAACGGTAACGGCGGTTCCCCAAGAATAGGGGATGTTATTCATCTTGCGATAGACGTTGGCCCGTGGGTTATCCCATGAACGGAACACTGAGGTAACGGCTTCGATCAGTTGAATATATGGGTCGCTCGGGAAATCTTCCCCGAAGACTTTTTTATAATGAGCTTTGTACTTAATGACAAGACCTTTGAGGTCGTCGGCAGTTAAGTCAGTGTCGCCCTTATAATGCTTCTGTTCCTTGATGGATTCGAGCATTTTGTCCATTTCGGTACGTGGGTGACCTTTGGCGATGTTCGTGAACATCAAGATGAAACGGCGATAGCAGTCGAACGCAAAACGTTCATTGCCTGTTTCGCTCGCCAAGGCTCCGACAGTAACGTCGTTAAGGCCTAAGTTCAAGATCGTGTCCATCATACCTGGCATTGACACGCGAGCGCCGGAGCGTACGCTGACAAGTAACGGGTTATGGCTTCCACCGAAGTTCTTTCCGGTGACTTTCTCGATGCCTTTGACTTCGTCTTTAATCGCTTTCACCAAAAATTCTGGCAATACCTTGCCGCTTTCATAATAAAGCGAGCAAGCTTCAGTCGTAATGGTGAAACCTTGCGGGATCGGGACGCCAATGTGCGTCATTTCCGCTAAACCAGCACCTTTACCGCCAAGAAGCTCTTTGCCTAGGCCGTAAGCCAGTGCGAAGGGGTAAACATACTTTTTCTCTTCTTGCATTGTAATTCCTCCTAAAGTGGGCCGCCCCTGCATGGAGGACGAACACTCACATTGATAATAATATCATAGATATTAAAACCAACGATACAGAAAAGATACTCAAGCGTATTGAAAAACAGATACAAAGAAACAACTTTCATTTTTTGTGGAGTTTTCAACTATGGCCGATTTAATTTGTTAGAATAAACGTAAAGGAAGTGAACGGTTGTGAATATTGAACCTTTGGCCCTAACAATCGATTTCGGCACGCAAAGCGTTCGTGCCATGATCTTTAACAAAAAGGGAGATTCTTTAGCTTTAGAAAAGAAGACTTATGAGCCCGCCTATTTTTCTTTAAAACCCGGTTATGCCGAGCAAAACCCTCGTTATTATTGGGAAGCTATGTGCCATGTGACTAATGCGCTGGCACAAAAATATCCCGATTTACTGTTAGATGTTAAGACGATGGCCATCACATGTTTCCGTGATACTGCCGTTCTATTAGATAAAGATCTCAAGGTCATTCGCCCGTCCATTCTTTGGCTCGACCAAAGACAAGCAACGTTAAAACCAAAATATGGACTTTTGCGAAACATTATCTTTTCGCTTACCGGTTTGACCGAAACCGTGAAAATGAACAGCCGAAGAACGGCTGCTCGTTGGATTATGCAAGAAGAACCAGAAAACTGGAGCAAAATCGCTCACTACATTTCGGTCTCTACCTACTTCACATTCCTCTTAACCGGAAAACTTATTGATAGTTCCGCCAACCAAGCCGGCCACTATCCAATCGACTTTAAAAAAGGCGTTTGGTATAAAGACAACGCCCTGAAAGCACCCATTTTTAATATCCCGTCAAAATTACTCTGCCAGCTTGTTAAACCCGGAGAAAAACTTGGCGAGATTAGCCATCAATGCCATCTCGAGACAGGCCTTCCAGAAGGACTCCCTGTGTACGCAAACGGAAGCGACAAGGGCTCAGAAACTATCGGCACCGGATGCCTAACCAGCGACATGGCGAGCATATCTTACGGAACAGCCTCGAGCATTGAAGTGTCCAATCCGAAGTACATCGAACCAGAACCTTTTTTGCCAGCATATCCAGCGTCAATTCCAAATTTATATAATATGGAAGTTCAGATTTATCGGGGTTACTGGATGGTAACGTGGTTTAAAAAAGAGTTCGGAACCACTGAGTCAACCGAAGCCGCCATTCAGAAAATGGCAACCGGGTACGTTCTCAATAAAGCGATGATGAAAATCGCTCCGGGATCTCAGGGTTTAGTTCTTCAACCCTACTGGGGACCTGGTCTACGCCGTCCTGAAGCAAAGGGCGCCATTATTGGCTGGAGTGACTTCCATACCCATACACATTTATATCGCGCCATTGTTGAGGGCATTGCCTACGGATTGCGCGAAGGATTGGAAGGAATCGAAAAACGGCAACATCGGAAAGTTAAAGAAATTCGTGTTTCCGGCGGGGGTTCTCAAAGTGACGCTATTTGTCAAATTACTGCCGATATTTTCGGTATCCCGGTTTCCCGCGTGCAGACTTATGAAACCTCAAGCCTTGGAACAGCCATTCTTGCATTTACGGCACATGGCGACTTCCCATCTTATGACGACGCTGTCCAAGCAATGGTCCACCGCTCTATCACCTTTTTGCCCGATTCAAAGAATCATGAACGCTATAATTATTTGTACAAACAAGTTTATGTTAAACTTTACGGTAAACTGAAAAAGATGTACAAAAAAATAAGAGATTTCAACGAATGAAAACGACAAAACCAGATTATCGAAATTCTATCGTCAACCTATCAAATTCGTTACTGCATCGTTATAATATCAACCCCTTCCATTCAACCATTCAAGCGGTTTACGATATTTTAGTTAAGCACGACAAGATCGTCGTTTTATTATTTGATGGCTTGGGGAAAGCTTTAATTAAAAAGCATCTCGAACCCTCTTCATTTTTGGTCAAAAATTATTTCACGACCATCACTTCCACATTTCCTCCCACTACTGTTGCCGCCACCACCGGTCTCTTAAGCGGTCGTTTCCCGATTGAGAATGGCTGGCTTGGGTGGTCGCAGTATTTCAATGATTTCAAATGTAATGTTGACGTTTTTACAAACGAAAATAGTGTTACTAAGATTCGCGTTTCAAATGAAAACGAAATGCGCAAAGTAGCCTCTTATAAAGACATTTTTCAAATGGTGGCCGAGAAGAACCCAAAAATTCGTGTTGCAAGCGTTTGGCCATCAATCGTTGAAAAAGGAACCGCGCGCGATTTACCGGATTTTTTCGATAAAGTCAGGGAAGTCGTAAGCATCAAAGGCGAAAAATTCATATATGGTTATTGGTTACAGCCAGATGGTCTGATTCATATGACCGGGGTCGGTTCTGAGGAAGTCCATAAAACGATATTAGACATTAATGCCGGGGTTTCTAAATTAGCCTACGATTTTCCAGATACGTTATTCCTCGTTTTGGCCGATCACGGATTGGTCGATATTCGCTTTGTCGCGATCGAAGAACACGCCGATTTCTACGATACCTTGAGACGTCCGTTCTCCAATGAGCCACGTGCGGCATTTTTCTTTGTTAAACGCGGCAGGAAGCGCGAGTTTGCTCGACTCTTTAAGAAATACTATGGAAACGAGTTCGTCCTTAAAACAAAGCGCCAGGTACTAAAAGAAGAATGGTTCGGTGAGGGAACGCCCCACCCCATCGTGAAACACTTCCTTGGGGACTATCTGGCGATTGCGACCGACCAGACCTGTTTCGACTATCTCCTTAACGGGCAGATGGCCCACTCACGATTCAAAGCCCATCATGCTGGGTTGACCGATGACGAGATGCTGATTGATTTGATGATAATGAACAAATAAAAAAGAGCGGTGCGAACCGCTCTTTCTTTTGTAAGAATGGATTTTAGACTTCTTTCGGTGCCAACGGATTGGTTCCGGCGAATTGAGCATTATACAAGTCGGCGTAGAAGC
>JAPLKQ010000208.1:0-799 GCA_026387995.1 Bacillota bacterium | reverse complement strand
TAAGTGCCAAGAGTTCTTAGTGGGTTCCAGTCTCGATGATCTTGCCTTTATTCATAACCAGAATGAGTTTGGCGTTTTTGATGGTCGATAGACGGTGAGCGATAACGAAGCTCGTCCGATTGGTCATCATTTTAGCCATGGCATCTTGAATCGCGACTTCCGTTCTCGTGTCGACGCTGCTGGTGGCTTCGTCGAGAATGAGAATCTTGGGTTGGCTGATAATTGCGCGAGCGATCGTAATTAATTGGCGTTGTCCTTGTGAGATGTTGGTCCCGTCTTCGTTTAAGACGAAATCATAACTTTCAGGCAACGTGGAGATAAAGTGATGGGCATGGGCGGACTTTGCGGCTTCAATCACATCTTCATCGGTCGCATTGACGCGTCCGTACCGGATGTTTTCTTTAATAGAACCGCTAAAGAGCCAAGTGTCTTGTAAAACCATGCCGACGCTACCACGAAGAGCGGCGCGTGAGTAATGGCGAATGTCGATGCCATCAAGTTTAATGGCACCACCATTGATCTCGTAGAATCGCATGATAAGGTTGACGATGGTGGTTTTGCCAGCCCCGGTCGGTCCGACGATGGCCACGCTTTCGCCTGCTTTAATGTGCAGGTTCATGTTTTCAATCAAAGGCGTCTCGGGTTTATAGGAGAATGTAATGTTTTCAAAATCAACGTTTCCAACGATGCCTTCCTCGGTTTGAATGCAGTCGGGTTCGTCTGGGACAAACTCTTTTTCATCCAAGACCCCGAAAATACGTTCGGCAGCGGCAACGGTCGATTGAATGATGTTGCTGAT
>JAPLKQ010000134.1 GCA_026387995.1 Bacillota bacterium | reverse complement strand
GAATCCGAGATTTTGCTGCTGAATAGGGCGTTTTCAATATCGGTAAAGGCTTAGCGATGACTTTATCAACGACCTTTTTCTGAACGCTTATTTCTTTTTCGCCAAATGAAATCAAAATGTCCGAGCGTTCTTCAAGAAGGGCCTTCTCGTGGGAGATAATGATGACCAACCGCGTTGATGCGATTTTCTTGAGAAGATCCAGCGCCAAACGCCCGTTCGTTTCATCTAAAGCGCCGGTCGGTTCGTCCGCTAAAATCACTTCGGGGTCATTGACTAAGGCTCGGGCTAACGCCACCCGCTGCTTTTCCCCGCCGGATAAGGTCGTTACCATATGTTTTTGATAACCGCTTAGACCGACCAAATCTAATAAATCTGCCACTTTCTTTTTCTGGAGATAGCTACTTAAGGAGCTGGAAGCGGAAAGGGGCAGCATGACATTGTTTTCGACCGTGTCGAGTGGAAAAAGCCGAAAATCCTGAAAGACGAACCCAAGGGTTTTCTGACGGAATGAACATCGTGCCTTTTCGTTACTTCCGCTGACTTGAAATCCCGCGACGGAAACCGAACCTGAAAAGTCATCGTCAAGTCCGCCCAATATCGATAATAGCGTCGTTTTCCCGCAACCCGAGGGCCCGGTAATCCCGACCAACCCCACTGACGGTAGTGAGACCGAAAAATGATCGATGAGCACTCGGTTTCCAAAACATTTCGTTAATCCCGTGATCGTGATCATCATTCATCCCTGAGTTCATCGGCAAGACTGATTTTGTCGAACATCGTGAGCGGAATCATGGTCGCGCCATAACTGGTGATGAATGCCAACGCGAGTAATCCCGTTTCCAATAAGAAAGGTATCGTGCCGATGGCCAAAAAGGGAATCGCCACCACATCTGATAAGCCAAGGTACTTCGTTGCCATTTGATTTAGGATATAGGCCAGTATTCCGGAAATCGGAAGCGCGCATATGACCGATAAAAAACCAATGCCCAGACTCTCGAAAATGAAGATGTTTCGGATCGAGGTTCTCTCAGCGCCCATACTATACAGAATCGCCACTTCTTTTTTCTTTTCGACGAAACTGGAAAAATCGATAATGCCTATGATAAAGATGCTGCCAACCCAAGCGATGGCGATGAAAAAGATGAGACCGACTGAGATGGCTTGGTTCATCGATAACAAAGTGTCTTTGACGAGAAAAGACTCCGAAGATATTAAATAATTTTCCGTGGTTCCGTCCTGTATTTTCTTAGCTAAGGCATATAATTTTCCGACTTGGCCTTCGTCGTTGAGAAAAAGACGGAATCCGTACGCCGATAAAGGGTCACTTCCCTCGACGCTTTGGAGACGGTGATACCATGAGACTTCACTCTCTAGATAAGAAGAGAGATTTGGCAATAAGGCACTTTTAAGAAAACTTTTGGCAGCCCGATGCGAATAGAAAGCTTTCGGCGTGTTGAGAAATGAAAACTCGGTTGCGACCGCCACGATCGTCACCTCCTTGTCGAATTGGAAATAATCGGTGATAAAGAGTGGGGTTTCAGTACCGGTGTAGTAGTCAAAAGCTAGGTTGATTGAAAGATGGATTTTTAGACCTAGAACCGTCTCTAAAGAAAATAAGGTTTTGAGTTCCGTCTCCAGTTCATGATTAATGATGATTTCATCGAGTGAATCCACGTTTGGGGTATGCCCCGCGGATATCATCGCGGTTTGATGTTCATCGAGCGGAAAACCATCGATGGGGAGATACTGAAAATCAGCGATGGTCTGGCCCGAACAAGCCGCATTCGGAAAGGGGATGAATAATGAGGAGAAATCGAGTTCCACCCGAAGCCCATCGATATAGTTTGAAAACTGTTCAGCTTCCGCTCGCGATGGGCGGACTGTCTGCGTCAACTGCAAAGGGCTGTCGCTTATCGTCTGAACCGTTTTTTTCGAAATTGTCGCTGTCTCATAATCAAAATAACGGGAGGTGGACCGCTCCACCGCCGTTGTTGAACCAAAGTAAAAACCAAAAGTGAGCAGCGAAGCGGCAAAACCGACCGTCGCGGCGATGATGCCCAGGGCATTACGGCCTTTTCGCGAACGAAAATGTTCTTTGGAAAAGAGAAACGCCCATGATCCAGATTTGGCTTGTTTGATTTTTGGACCTATAGGACCAAGTTCATTCTCTTGGGTTGCTTCAATGGGTTTTGAATCGCTCACGATCTTGCCTTCATTCATTTGAATAAGGCGGTCCGCATACTGAGTTGCCAACTCACGGTTATGGGAAACGATGATCACCAGATGATCCTTTGAAAGTTCTTTAAATAAGGCCATCACCGCTTCAGCGTTTTTGCCATCAAGGGCGCCGGTCGGTTCATCCGCTAAAATGACCTGTGGGTTTTTGCTTACGGAACGGAGGATGGCAAGGCGTTGGCATTCGCCGCCGGATAGAGAATCCACTTTCCGTTTTGAAAAATCGGATAAAGAAAATAACGCAAGCACTTCTTCGGCCCGCCGCTGAGCCACAGAGGGCTTCTCGCCATCGATGAGTAAAGGCAGCATGACATTGGTCACGCCATCCATAAACGGAAAGAGATTATAATGCTGAAAAATAGTGCTGACGGACTTTTTACGATATTCTGACCACGCTTTTTCTCGCCACTTTTTGGTGGGTTTTCCACGATAAATCATCTCACCAGAACTGGGTACGTCGATGCCGCCAAGCAGGTTTAATAGCGTCGATTTGCCGCATCCTGAACGGCCTAAAATAACCACGAAACCACGAGAGGAAAAAGTGAGGCCGATGTTTTCGAGGGCCGTGAATTCACGCATGCCATTTTTATAAGTTTTCGACACATTTTTTAACTGCAGGAATGACATAAAAAAGCCCCCTACTTCATTAGTAGAGGGCCTGACTTTCTTTTTACCCTTTATGAGGGATAGCTTCAGTATGATGCTCGATCACTTTTTTGATTTTCTTGTTGAAGTCGAAACGCGTCATCATAATTAGGTTCCCGCATCCGAGGCATGCCACTTTGATGTCAGCGCCCACCCGGACGATTTGAAACAGTTTGCTATGTTTCTCGCAGGGATGCGCTTTTTTCATTTCGACAACATCCCATAAATCATATTTTAGGATTTCCATTAATATGGTACCTCCTGCATTTTCACGGCGGAGGGCACTTTGGGTAACCCCGGCATCGTCAGCACCGCGCCTGTTAAGGGAATGATGAAGCCGGCACCCGCGGACAAGTTCACTTCGCGGATGGTCATCGTATAACCCGACGGCGTCCCTAAAACATTGGGGTCGTCGCTGAAGGACTGTGGCGTTTTTGCCATACAGATCGGTAAATTACGGAAACCGAGCGTTTCGTATTGGATAATCTGCGTTTTGGCTTTTTCGGTATAAACGATGGTCTTGGCCCGATAGATTTCTTTGCAGATAAGATTGATCTTGTTTTCGATGCTGTCGTTTAAGTCATAAAGGAATTTGAATTTCGGTTGCTTGGTGCTGAGGGTCTCTAGGACTTTTTGGGCAAGGTCAACCGCACCGGGGCCGCCTTTGGTAAACGCGTCAAGGAAGCTGACGACGTAACCGCGGTCGCTACACCACTTCGTCAAAGCAGCGATCTCTTTTTCAGTGTCGGAGGCGAAATGATTGATGGAAACGACGACGGGGACGCCAAATTTCCGCAAGTTCTCATAGTGCTGCTGAAGATTGGCGGCGCCTTTGAGAAGCGTTTCCACACTTTCTTCATTCAATTTTTCCGGCGACTGTCCGCCATGGAGCTTTAACGCCCGGATAGTGGCGACCAAAACGACCGCGTTGGGAGTTAACCCGCCCAAACGGCATTTGATATCGAAAAACTTTTCAGCGCCCAGGTCAGCGCCAAAACCGGCTTCGGTCACGACGATCGGCGCCAGCTTTAAAGCCATCTTCGTGGCAATGAGTGAGTTACAGCCATGGGCAATATTGGCAAAGGGCCCGCCATGGATGAAGGCTGGG
>JAPLKQ010000091.1 GCA_026387995.1 Bacillota bacterium | reverse complement strand
CTCCATCCGACCTGCATGAAAAAGACGACCGTGGATATTCCAAGCATCATGCGTCGGGTCACCGTCGGCAACTTCGTCGGCGCCAAAAAACAACTGGGCCGTTTTGCCCTCACTTTAAAAGAAAAACCACTGCAACTCAGCGAGGCCGAACGCACCTGTATTTTGAACTTGCGCCGGCAGCCTTCCGTCGCCATCCGCGAGGTCGTTGATTTCGTCCTGAAAGAAGAAGGCCAAAACTCATGATCATTGCCGGTCTCGTCACGACCCTCTGCGGCATCCTCGCCGGACTCGTGCTTTTTTTCCGGCACCCGTTTTTTGATCGTCGTGAAAAACTGACCGTCAACCCTCGCGTTTCCGTGATCATCCCCGCCCGTAACGAAGAAGCGAACTTAGCCCATCTTCTTTCGGACCTAAAAAAACAAACCTATCAGCCCTTTGAGGTCATCGTCGTTGATGACGCTTCGAGCGACCAAACACTTAATATCGCGACGGGCGCCCAGGTGAAAACCATCGAGATGAAGGACAAACCCGACGGGTGGATGGGCAAAAACCATGCCTGCCATTTAGGCGTTCTAGCCGCCCAGGGCGACCTTTATCTCTTTTTGGACGCCGATGTCCGCCTATCGGCTCAAGCCCTCGAGAAACTGCTTAAAACGTGGCAAAAACGTCAAGGCGTCATCTCCGTGCAGCCTTACCACGCCAAAAAGAAGTTTTATGAATCCTTCTCGCTCTACTTCAATCTCATCCAAATCGCGGCGAATGGACTCACGAATCTTTTTCCTCGCCAAAGCGTCAGCCTCTTTGGGCCGGTCATCCTCATTACAAAGAAAGACTACGAAACCATCGGGGGCCATGCCGCGGTCAAGAACTGCGTCGTTGAAGATTTGGCCCTTGGGCAACAGCTCACGAAACACCACATTCCCTTCCATCTCTATTTAGGTAAAAAGGATATTACTTTTAGGATGTATGGCGGAGGTCTCCGCCAACTTTCGCAAGGGTGGATCAAGAACTTTGCGACCGGGGCCGGACTTACCAAAGTGTTCACGATGTTATTAATAGTCTTATGGGTCGCTTGCAATTTGTCGCTGCCCTTTGACGTCATCCGTACCTTGGTAACGTTCAATCCCCTGTATTTTTCCATCTATGCCGGTTTATTTGTTATCCTATGGATAGAACTGGCGGTCTTCTCTAGCCGCATCGGGAACCATGCCTGGCTGGCCGTCGTGTGCTATCCGCTATGGATGGCGGGGTTCCTAATTATCTTCATCGTCTCGCTCTACCGGAGGCTATTCCACCGCCCCGTGACCTGGAAGGACCGAAAGATCGACTTTCATTAAACCATGCAACTATTTCACCCCAGCCCACTGCTCATGTTCATCTTCATATTCGCCTTGTGGCCGACGTTCCAGGTCGGCGCCGCTTTTTGGGCGCTCCATATTAAAGATGCCCATTATCACTATGATCGCGGTCTTTTTAGAACCTTCAAATGGGAACATGAAGGTCACATTTACCAGCACCTTTTCCGCATCCGTAAATGGAAAAAACATCTGCCCGACGGTGGGGCGGCGTTTAAAAACGGTTACCGTAAAAAACACCTGACGGATTTTTCTAAAGCGAGCCTCGAGAAGTTTCTCGCCGAATCCTGCCGGGCCGAGTTTTCGCACTGGGTCGCGATCGTCCCTTTCTTTGTCTTCGGCTTCTTCTGTCCGCCCATCGTCATCCTCTATATGTTCCTCTATGCCGTTTTCATTAACCTCCCCTGCATCATCGCCCAGCGTTACAACCGCCCGCGGATCGTGAAACTCTATAAGCGCCTCAAGTAACCCTCGCCTAAAGGGCGCAAGTCTTATTTTTGAAGCATTGATTATATTTTTAGTCCGATAAAGTATACAATAGACTACGGAAAGAAAGGACGAGACAAAAGCCTTAGGGCTTTGTCTACAACCGGTCACCATGAAAATAGGATATGCCTGCCTTGCCATCGGCGTCCCGAACGCCACCTACCACACCTGCAAACTGACGAGCGTCACCG
>JAPLKQ010000064.1 GCA_026387995.1 Bacillota bacterium | reverse complement strand
TGGCTAAATCACTTTCGGACATCGGGATTAAATATCGGGTATTGCTTAAGAAGGGGTAAACCTGATCTTTCAGTTGACTCATGAAAATACTTGGGATTTCTTTGTTGGCGGGTTTACGTTTCGTTGGGAAAAACCGCACGACATAGGTGGCGCCCTTTTGTTTGTTCTTGGAATCGGTAAGAATCGCTTGCATCTGATCTTCCATAATAACGGCTTTTTTGCTCTTGCTTCCAGAACGATTCTTTGGAACGCTATAACGCAAAAGATAGCTTTCTACATGAATGACATTCGTAGTCCGATCGACTTTTTTTACTTCAAGCAAAGAAAAATAACTCTTTTTATCGCGGTTGACATAGGTGTCTGCCTCAAGATAATGAGGAGTTTCGGCAAGAGGGTCAAGGACCGCAGTAATCCAATCTTGAACTTTTTTAGAGTCGTTGGCATGGAACTGATGATAAAAATCGTCAATGGACATAACCCGCTGATACCGTAAATTAGACTGGTTGAAATACTTGACCTCATTTTTATTGAAATCGATCACAAAAACACGAACGCTGTTACTCTGGTTATGAACCAACGTCATGTTGTGCTGGTCATAGCGGTTTGAGAGGAAATACGCAACGAGTAGAACGATTAGAATTATGACAAAAGCGACGATAAGATAAAAAATCATATCGGCGGCGGTATTTATGTTCAGTTCCATCCTAAAAAGCATACTGTTCACCCATTTAGTTATTATATACTTATACGTTGTTTTTAACAAATGAAATCTTGACTAACTATATCGAAATATAATCTTCATAGAAGATTATGATTTGTATATGGTTGCCCAAGAAGGTCGATTTTCTTTCCTTTCGCACGTTGCTAATATTTTGTTTGGGATTGTAAATATATATGATATAATATCACTCGCTGGAGAAATACCCAAGCGGTTGAAGGGGTCAGTTTCGAAAACTGATAGAGGATGCAAGTCCTGCAAGGGTTCAAATCCCTTTTTCTCCGCCAGCAGTACTTTAAAGGGCGTGAATCCGATTCACGTCCTTTTTTTATTTTGATTCAACTTCCTACGCATTCAAAACCGCCGTTTCTTACGGCAAAGGCCCTCTAAATTAGGGTAAAGCACGAAACCGACGAATTTTGTTCACTTTCCTATTTATTATTCTTTTTTTTGCTATATAATATTGTAGTCGCATTGATATAGAAAGTACGCGAGGTAAACTTATGCCGGTATTAACAGGTTTCTGGGACGTTCCAAGTTATTGGTTGCTTGCCTTTATTTTCTTAGCCAAAATCGTCGAGGTTACCATTGGTACTTTGCGAAGCATTTTGGTCAACAAAGGTTACCGTAAACCTGCGGTAGTTTTATCTCTCGTTGAAATCTTGATGTGGGTTTTCATCGCCAGCAAAGTTATCAATGACATCACGTCATATCCGCTTGAAGGTATTGCCTATGCTCTTGGGTTCACCGCTGGCATCTATGTCGGCTCGGTGATCGAACAAAAACTCGCCTTCGGGAAAGTTCTTATCCAAGCGATTACTTCTGTTGAAAAGGGACCTATCCTTGCGACTAAACTCCGCGAAGAAGGTTGTGGCGTTACCGTGGTTGATGCCGTTGGCAAAACCGAAGCGCGTAAAGTGCTTATGGTTATCGCTAATCGCCGTGGCAGCGACAAAATTACGGATCAAATCAAACGTACCGATCCCGCAGCCATGATTATCCAAAACGAAGTTGGCGGCGTTGTTGGCGGCCACCTTTCTCCCATTAAGTCGCTTCTTAAATAAAACCGATAAATTGAACCGAACATAATCGTTCGGTTTTTTTCTAAAGTGTTATAATTAAAACCGTAACGGAGGGCCTATCATGAATATTTTATTACTGTTGACTCCTAAGCGAGATGTTGCTTTTATCAATGACGATTTCACTTTAAGGCAAGCACTCGAAAAAATGGAGTTTCATCGCTACTCGGCAATTCCTATTCTCAACCGCCAGGGTAACTACATCGGGACGTTGACCGAAGGCGATGTCCTTTGGTTCTTAAAAAACAATACGCAGCTTAACCTTAAAAAAGCAGAAGAAATGCCAATCAATAACATTCCCCGCATTCGTGACAACTTTCCAGTAAAAATCGATACTGACCTCGATGATCTCGTTGCAAAGTCAGTTAGTCAGAATTTTATTCCCGTCCTTGACGATCAAAACTTGTTTATCGGAATCATCACGAGAAAAGACGTTCTTCTCTACTGCCATAAGCAAATGCTCAAACATCCTTTCTAAGAAAACGAACATTCTACTTCTATCGACAACGACTATATACATGCGAAAGAAAGGCTTCAATATGGAAAATCAACCGATGGATGTTATCACCGCCATCAATACCCGTCGAAGTATCCGACGCTACACCGAAGAAGCAATATCTGAAGAGGATTTGCATACAATTTTGACCGCTGGGCTATCCGCACCTTCAGCAACCAACCGCCGCCCCATTCACATTATCGTTATTCGAAAAAAAGAAACGCTCCAACTGCTGAGCGCCATCAACAGCCACGGTAAAATGATCGAAAAAGCGCCAGTCTGTTTAGTCGTCGCAGCTGATAGAAATGCTCAACCGGTAAAAGAACTTTACCTGAACGACGGAAGCGCCGTCATTGAAAACATTCTTGTTGCCGTTAACGGTATTGGCCTCGGCGCGGTTTGGATCGGTGTTTATCACTTTGCGTCATGGTACAACGAATTGCTTAGAATTACGGCACTGCCAGAAAACCTGATTCCTGTTGGTCTCATTGCGATGGGACACCCCGACGAAAAGAAAGTCACGGGAGACCGATACGATCCCACTAAGGTTCACCAGGAAATCTTCTAGGATATAAAAAAACGACCGATTTGCCGTCGTTTTTATTTATTATTTATTTAACAGGCTTAATGAAGAACCTGCCATAAACTTGTGTCGAATTTGAAACGTTTATGAAGGAATCGTGATCGACCGTTTGCACCAATTTGACAAGTTTCGTTACTTCAAAACTTGAGACGACAATGTAGATAATAATCCGGTCTTCATTTGAGAAACCACCCTTAGCTGGCGTCACGGTACAACTATGAGGAAAATTTGCCAAAATAATCTTGGGCAGATTTGTCTTTGAAGTAATGATTTGGACTTCGGCTTTTTTGTTACGTGTGTTCATGGCATCGACAACCAAAACGCTAGTGAAGAGATACACGACCGCATAGAGGGCAATCATCAAGGCGCCCCAGCCTAACGAAGGGTCATATATATAGGAGAGAAGCGTGTAAAGTAAGACAACTGCAGAGTTGAGCGCTATTGAGTACTTTCCGACAGATGTCGACTTATGATAAGCAAAGTAATAACTGACGACGTCCATGCCACCGGCACTGATCTCAAATTTGAAAGCGAGCGCGCTCGAAAGTCCGGCGCAAATACCGGCAAACAATGCTCTTCCAAGGGTATCGCCCATTCCTGGAGCGCCTGCATTATTGACGATATCGGGAATGGATATTTGCGGCAAAAACTTGATAAATACAGAAACAAGGACAACGTTTAAAAATGTGAAAATCGCAAAACGTTTGCCGACACCCTTGTAAGCAAGGAAGAACAAAGGAATGTTGAAGACGAAATAGAAAACCGATTGAAGCGTATTGGTCATGGAGACGGTTCCAAAGTTCCCGCCATAGATTATTTTCAGTAAAAGAACAAGATTTTGGGACAATCCGCTTAATCCACCCGCAACAAGCGAGGTAATCCCTGTGATTTGAGGAGCGATAAACGCACGAAAACCAAAGGCGTAAATAAGTGCTGATAGAATGCATATCACCGTGGTAAAAGCATATTCAAGAAATAGGCGAACACCAGTGTGGTCAAACATATAATCCGTGTATTGTTTTTTTATTTTCTTGGTTTTCAACATGGTGCTCACTATCCTTCGTACGTATTGTAGATAATAACCTTCAAAAAAACAATATTAATATGTAACTCACGATTTAATCTCATTGATTAGTTTAATGAAACATAAATTCATAACTTTTTATTGAATTCGCGCACCCTAGATGATAATATAATCGTGCTATATGAATATATAGGAGGACGTTTTGATGAAAAAAGTTTTTACTGGCGTTGGAGCCATCTTTGTTAGGATTTGGAGTTGGATTAAAGAGACTGCTTGGGTTCAGCCTTTATTGATCGTCGGCTTGATCTTTGGCGTTATCTTTTCAATTCCTACTATCACCACTTGGATCCAAGGTTTAGCCAATAGCGTCACGAGTGCCGAGACTTACTACAAAAAATACCGTAAGTCGTTAGCGAACGACGAAACCAGCGATGCGCAAAAACTTGTTGATTCCATGATTGCTGGCGAAACCACCTATGGCGAAAAGTTCATGCTTATTATTGTCCAAAAAGGTTGCACTGGATGCGAAGAAGCTCAGCCAGCCATTCAATTGTTGGACGAGAAGACTTCCCGTTTCTACGATGAAGCTACACAAGGCAAGTTTAAGTTCTACACCATCTTCTCCGATCAAACATTGACTGATGCTGAATGGAATGACCAAGATGGCAAATATGCCACTCCATGGGCTGCATTCTTAGACCGTAATACTGAATTCCTTGAAAAGAGCGCTGACGTTGCCGCAAATTCCTGGTATTCCACAAACGGATACATCGAACAGACAGCGATTGACGGCCTAGAAGACGGCTCGAACATGACGACCCCGACATTGTTCTTATACGATGTCTCCGCGTCCAATACGAGCGGCTCAGTTGGCATCAGCGAAGTGATGTTTGGCGTTACCGGCGATACCTCTTACGATAAAGCCGAATTGCTCACTCACTGCTGGAACCACACCGACGAATTCACCGCACCCGTTTAATCCTTATAAACCGCTCCGACTCAGTCGAGCGGTTTTTTTATGCTCATAATGCAATAAGTGGCTTTTTCTTTGTTATAATAAAACACGGAGATGATTACCATGGGATATATTAAATGGACTCAATTTAGTGAAATAGAGGCGTTTACCACGACTCGCCAGAATGGCGTGAGTAAGCAACCTTTTGATAGTTTCAACCAAGCTTTTTATGTCGGTGACAATGCTGACGACGTTAAGCATAATCGTGCTCAGATTTATAAAGACTTTCGGATTCGGCCGCTTCACCTCGTGACGACGCACCAAAGCCATAGCACCGTCATCGCGAAAGTAACCAGCAAGAATCTTGGCGCCGGCGAAACTTCATTTGAAAGCGGCGTCACGGGCGATGCCTTATATACCTATGATAAGAATATCGCTCTGGGTATTTTTCACGCCGATTGCGTTCCCGTATTTCTTTATGCAAAAAAAGCTGGTTTGATAGCCATTATCCATGCCGGTCAAATTGGTACTTTGAAAGGTGTTACGGAAAAATCAGTTCATTATCTTATTGATAAGGAAGGCATTTCTGCTGATGATATTCACGCATTTCTAGGTCCTTCGCTTTCGTTCTCACACAACATTATTGATGCCGAAATGAAAGCCAGCGTCATCGCGCTCGGCGAAGATTATATTCATGGTCTTAAAGAAACCAACGGAGAGACATTCCTTGATATTCCGCTCATCAATTTTATCCAACTTCGAAATGCCGGCGTTCCGAGTTTGAATATCACGCTGTCCGAGTTCTGCACTTATGAAAACAAGGATTTGTTCTTCTCAACAAAAAGAAATCCGCTGACCGGCCGTCACCTATCTATCATCAAATTTAAATAAAAGAAAAAGCCTCGATGGTCGAGGCTTATTTTATACCTTTTCGTTTTTCGAACAACTTCAGAACGCTCGGTGGAACTAATGGAAGAATGTCAACGCCGTTATCATAGAGATCTTTAATCATGGATGAAGAGATAAAGGTCGATCCGCTTCGACTCATAAAGAAAATCATCTCGACAGAACTGTCGATGTATTCATTACCGGCAGCGAGCGAGAATTCATATTCAAAATCACTAACGGCACGTAAGCCACGAACCAAAGCAACGGCGCCATGTTCGCGGGCATAGGTTACGGATAAACCTGCGCTGGCATCGACTTCAACATGTTTTAAGTCCACGACCGCGGCACTGATCATTTCTAAGCGCTCTTCAATCGAGAAAAACATGTGCTTTTCAGGATTGTTAGCCACTAAAACAATGACTTTATCGAAAATTTTCAAAGCCCGCTTGATAATTTCGAGGTGGCCATTCGTAATGGGATCAAAACTTCCTGGGTAAACAGCGATTCTCATAGCTACCTCCAAATGATGGTTACGGTGGTTATTCCGTAGTGATAAGTGCGGACTTGACGATATAATTCAGGATTTATGTTTAATGGCGAATTGGTCTCGCAAACTATTATACCATCTTTCGCCCAAAGCGATTTTTCTATGACCAGCGAAATAATTTTCTCACAAACGTGATCGAGATAAGGCGGATCAAGAATGATAATGTCGAAGCTCCGATGTTCATTTGCGAATTTATACAAAGAGGTAAATGCATCCGATTCGATAACTTCTGCATTGGGTATTTTCAGAGCATCAATGTTGTCGCGTATGCAATCGAGAGCGTCTTCATCCCTGTCGACAAAGGCAACCATCTTGGCTCCTCTGGACATCGCTTCTATCCCAAGTGAGCCGCTACCCGCAAATAGGTCAAGGACTTTCTTATCGATAACCGCATCGCCGATGGCATTGAAGACTCCTTGCCGAACAATATCTTTTGAGGGCCGGCTGTTTGGGTTAACCGGCCACTTGATCATCCGGTGTCTATTGATTCCTCCGACAATACGCATCATTATTCTTTTCCTCCGCATTCATGAAGATTAAAAGGAGCAAAGATCATTTCTTGAACCTGGCCATAGATATTACGGACTTCGCTATAGGCCTGCATATATTTCTTAACGAGCGGATTCTCATCCAATGCTTTCTTGCTTTCATAAAGCTTTTTCTGGGCAATTCCGGCTTCTTTTGAATTTTCAGAATGAATTTTTAAGACATCATTATACTGGGTTTGGGCGACATCAAACGCGTAGGAAAGACGCATCACGGTCTCATCTGATTCCATAACTTTTTCAGCCTTCTTAAGCTGCTCAACCCGTTCATCATTTTCGATTGCTTCGTGGAGATTGTAAGCTAACTCGTTTACGTCTTTTTCCAT
>JAPLKQ010000042.1 GCA_026387995.1 Bacillota bacterium | reverse complement strand
GACGCCAATCTTGGCACTGTCTACTTCACCGGCGGATGCGTCTCCGCAAAAATCTATAACGTCGATCCGTCCATCGCTGGGCAGTACGCATATTATTTGCCCGACAATCTCAACCAGAACGTCATCACTATCGTGACGGTCAACGCGGACGCCATTGCCTTCACGGCCATCAGCCAGTCCGGACAGGTTCTTGACACCTTTACCCTGAACCAAAAAACCCGTTCTTAACCTTTCTATATAAAAAACAATAGAATCCTTAACGTCGTTATCATATGATGTTTTTAGGTATGTTTTTTTAACATAGTCAATAGGGAGAGAACCATGAGCAAACCGGCAAAGACGATTGACCAGAAACTTCGTGCGCGCAAAATCCATAAACCGCCTTTTATCATCTACAATGTCCTCGGCCGGATTTGGCAGCTACTCTTCCAGAAAAAACTCAACTTCCATTACGTCTATAAAGTGGATCCGCGGAAAACTAGAGGGCCCTATATCGTCATCAGCAACCACGCCTCCCGCATGGACTATATTTATACCGGTATTCCCTTACTCCCGCATACGTTTAACTATGTGGCGGGCTATAACGAATTCTTCCGTTCGCACTTAGCGTTTATCTTTCGGTTACTCCAGATAATCCCGAAGAAGAATTTTACTCCGGACCTATACGCCATCTCGCAAGTCTCGCGCATCATTAAAAAAGGCGGACGCATCGTCTTATTCCCTGAGGGCATGAGTTCCATTTCCGGCTCCAACCAACCGAGCGCCTTAGGCAGCGGAAAGTTCCTCAAACATTATGGCGTTCCCGTCTTTGTCTTTAACATCAAAGGCGGCTATTTGACCAGCACGAAATACTGCCTGGACGAACGTCCCGGCCGTGTCGATGTCGTCATCGACCAGCTCTTTACGCCGGAGCAGTTAAAGACGCTTTCGGAAAACGAAATCCAACTCAAGATCGATGAAGCCATCCATCATGATGACTACGCTTGGAATAAAGTCGAAAAAGTTGCTTTCGACGGCCATGGCGAAATGGCCAAGAACATGGGCGATTTACTCTACCAGTGCCCCAAATGCCATCAGGACTTCGTGATGAAAGGCGACCATAACGTGATCAAGTGTACGCATTGCGGGAACGGCGCTACCGTGACTGAACGTTATGACTTGATTCCCTTAGATGATACCTGCGTGATTCCTGAGACGCCGGTGGCGTGGTATAACGGCCAGCGGGATGCCGTCCGCGCCGAGGTGAGTGACCCGAAGTTTGAAATGAGCGAGCCGGTTGAACTCGGCATGCTTCCCAGCTATAAATATCTGAAAGACCTGAAGACCGCCGAAATCGTCGGCAAGGGCAAAGTGGTCCTAAACCGTCAAGGCTTCTCGTATGAAGGCACGAAGAACGGCGAACCGTTTACTTTCCATCTCAGTTCCGCGGAAGTCCCGACCTTTGCGATGTGCACGGACGTGACCCGTTTCTATACGTTCTATTTTGGGGAATTCTATGAGTTCTACCCGAAAACCAATATCGTCATGAAGTTCCTACTCGCCGCCGAAGAAATCCACCGGCTGAACGGCGGAAAATGGAAAGACTTTCCCGAAAATTTACAGCCTAAAAAGTAAATAAAAAAGGTGACATGTACCCCAAATCCTGAACAACCAGGAAAGGGGTACTTTTTTAATGAGGTACACAAAAGAAGAGAAGATCGAATGGGTGCGGATGTACAAGGCAAACAAGCCCATTACAATGCCAATCGGGGTAACGCGGGCCACATTTATGGCAAAGGTGCGGGCATGGACCCGATTGAATGATATGTTTGGTCCAGAAAGTCTCGAACATCGATACTTTTCCAAAGAATATTCGGCGGCGGATAAAATAGGGGCGGTTAGACGAATTCAGGCGGGCGAGACGTACACAAAGGTGGCCAATTCAATGGGGATGGCATGCATTTCCGTGGTGTTGAACTGGCATCGAATCTATATGAAAAGTGGCTGGGTGGGTTTAGAATCAATTCGTAAAGGCAGGAGACCCAATATGCCTAAAGCGAAAACCAAGAGACTCTCAAAGAACGAGAAGGAAGAACTGAACGTTTTGCGTGCGAGGAACGACTATCTCGAGGCGGAGAACGAATACCTAAAAAAACTAGATGCCTTGGTGCAGGAAAGGGAGAATGCCCAAGCCAAGGCGACAAAGCGCGTGCGGTCAAATCGCTCCGTGAAAAAGGTGTAAATTTAACGTTGCTTTTGAAAATCGCGGCGATCAGCCGATCGACGTACTATTTTGAAATAAACAAAACGGACAAGGACGATAAAAACAGGGAACTGATGGGAGAAATCGAATCAATCTTCGATGAGAACGATGGCAAATACGGAGTCGTCCGGGTGTGCGGCGAGCTGCGGAACCGAGGGTGGCCTTCTAACCATAAGAAAGTCCAGCGTCTGATGTCCAAGATGGGGCTGAAAGGGAAGCAGCCTAAGGTCAAATACCATTCATACATAGGCACTGTCGGAGTGGTCGCGGACGACCGACTGAAGCGGGATTTCAATGCAGCGTCCCCGAATGAAAAGTGGACAACCGACGTCTCAGAGTTCGCCTTGCCGTGGGGCAAGAGTTACCTAAGCCCGATTCTGGACATGTACGCGCGGGATATCATCGCATGGGACCTAAGCATTCATCCCAATTTCGAACAGACTGTCAGGATGCTGGACGAGGCGTTCGAGAGGCATCACGACCTAGAAGGGCTCGTGTTTCATTCGGATCAAGGCTGGCAGTACCAGATGAAGCAATATGGCGAGAGGTTGCGTGGCAAAGGAATACTCCAGTCGATGTCGAGAAAAGGAAACTGCCTGGACAACAGCGTCATGGAAAGTTTTTTCGGGACGATGAAGAACGAGATGTTCTACGGTCACGAATCGGAGTTTCAAGATTTCGATTCATTATATCGTGCGGTCGCGGATTATATCGATTATTACAATAATAGGCGGATCAAGAAAAAAACAAAATGGATGCCCCCTTCACGATTTCGGGAGGCATCCATCAGTTCTGTGTGATATGATTCAATTAACTTGTCCAGGAAATAGGGTATATATCAAAGCGGTTGAGCCTTTTCTCTTTATTTGTTAATCTCCGCTGCCGATATGGACGAGAATAGCAACGGCGATGATGATAGCGATGATGCGGTGAACCCAGAGCCAGATTTTGTTTTTCGGATGGAAGTATTTACCATAGACGCCGAGCAAGACTTGTAGGAGCATTGCGCTCGCGGCGATTACGCCGGAGATATTGAGCCCACGGGTCGTGAACTGGATGGCGAAGTGGGCGCCGATGGCGACGATCGTGGCGAAGCCAAACCATTTATGATAGGTGACGAAGAACTTGACGACCTTCATATAGAACTTAAAGAACTTCGGGTGCTCCATGAGCTGAGGACGGAAGTGCTTCAAAATATACTTGATAAAGAAATTAAGAACGGTCAATCCGTAAAAGAATAAAATCACGAGACCTAAGAGTTTGCCGATGCCTTCCATGCCGTTTCTCCTTCGTAAGGTTAAAGCGATTTTACCCTTTTCAAAGGGATAAAACAAGCGCCTTGCAATGCATATCGTTTATAATAATAAAAAGAGGTGCTTTTATGGAATGGAAAGAAATTAAAATCAAAGAGTTTGAACTCAAAATCTTTTCTAAGATTGATGACGAATGGATGTTAATCTCGGCGGAACATAATGGCGAGATTCGTGGGATGACTGCCTCCTGGGGCCAAATGGGCACGCTTTGGAATAAGCCGGTGGCGACGGTTTTTATCCGTCCGTCACGCAATACCCGCGAGTTCGTGGAGAGTAACGACCACTTTTCCTTATCGTTCTTTTCCGGGCATAAAGAAGAACTGAGTTATATGGGCGCCGTCAGTAGCAAAAACGAACCCGACAAAATCAAAAAAGCCAAGCTTCACCCTATCATGGTTGACGGGGTGCCAACCTATGAAGAGGCGAATCTCCTACTCGTCTGTAAGAAAATATACGCTCAGCGGATTGACGAAAAGCTGTTCTTGGATACCACCATCATCACACGGAATTACCCGAAGAAAGACTTCCATTATTTCTATATTGGCGAAGTTGAAAAAATCTATCGGAAATAACGTCATGTTTTATTCGTAATGCGGAGGTTTTCATGAAATTAACGCTAAACTCCAAGAACTATATTGATCTTCATTTGATTGATAACAAAAAAAGAGATTTGATGCTGGTATTTCCCGGCGGCGGTTATGAATTCACGTCCTGGCGTGAAGCCGAGCCGGTAGCCAAAACCTTTGAGGAAGACGGCTATCATACCGCCATTTTTTATTACCGCGAAGAACGGCTTATCCATCCAGCTACGCAGCTAGAATGTAAAGCTTTCATCGATAAATTAAAAGAAAACCGACTGATCAAACGGATCTTCGTGATCGGTTTTTCCGCGGGCGGCCACTATGCCGCGACGATGATGGTCTATTATCCGCATTTAATCGCCGGAGGGATTTTGGCGTATCCGGTGATTACCGCGGACATCCGTTGGCGGCATCCGGGTTCTTTTTTGGCGCTTCTAGGGGACTCTCTTTCGAAAAGCCGGCTGGATGAAGTGTCGCTGGAAAAACATGTGACCAATAAAACCCCACCGGTGTTTCTTTTCCATACTATGGACGATACTGCTGTCCCTGTCGAAAATAGCGAGATCTTTCTCGGCATGCTCCGGACGAAGAGAGTGAAAGCGGAGGCCCATTTCTTTAGCAGCGGCCGTCACGGCCTTTCCATCTGCACTAAAGAAGTGTCCTTTGAAGATATGTCACCGGATGCATTTGTAAAGGCTTATGGATCGATGGCGATATGGGTTGATTTGGCCAAAGCCTTCTTAAAAACGATTAAATAGATACAAAAAAAGAGTGTCGCCCCGATCATTTGGAAACGACACTCTTTTTCTTTTGTTTTCTTATGCTTTAATACGGCGCCAACGTGCCAACGATCGGTAATCCTGAGAGATAGGACATGGAGTGTTGGTTGAGGAACGCCACGGTACAGTCCTTGCCGGCTAAATGCATGCCTTTATGCCATCCGTTCGTCCACTTGGGCGCGTGAGTGACATCGTACACGACCCAACTTACGGCGATGTAGGCTAAACTGCCATTATCTCCATTATATTGGGCTAATTCGGTAATCGTGAACACCCTGAGCGCCGAAGAACTTGGAGCGGACGATGACGCGACAGACGACGAGGAACTGGAAGAAGCGACCGATGAGCTTGACGATGCGGAAGACGAACTCGAAACGCTGGCGGATGAACTGGATGAGGCAAGAGACGAACTCGAGGATGCTGTCGATGAACTCGACGCGACGCTCGTGGTCGTCGATGTCGTGGATGTCGTGGATGAGATTCCCGATGAAGCCACTGAAGTACTGGCGGAACTCACTTCGCTCGATAGCGAGGCCTCACTAGAAAGACTCGCGGAAGAGGACGAAGTGGTGACGGCGCAGGAAGCAAGTAAGAATGCTAATCCCACGAAAGCAATGGTGAAGAATGATTTCTTATGCATGGTTTTCCCCTTCTTTATAAGATTGTCTAATCTTAAACGACTAGGAATTTAAAAACAATAATGATGCTTGTCGGCATCCATAGCTGGTTCAAAGAAAAAGATTTAGAAAATAGAAAAAAAGAGTGGGAATCCCGTTTTTTCGAGAAACCACACTCTTTTCTTTTATTTTTTGAATGACTAATGGGCTAAAGTACCGACGATGGTCAAAGTGGCCAGAAGCGATGCGCTGTGCGGGCTGCTAGCGAATGCCGCGGTGCAGTCGGTACCGGCATAGTGTACGCCATTGTGCCAACCGTTTGTCCAATTCGCGACATTGGTGACATCATAGACAACCCAATCTACGGCGATATAGGCCAAAGAGCCATTATCACCATTATATTGGGCTAATTCAGTAAGCGTGAAGACTCTTAATTCGGAAGAACTGACAAGTGAACCGGATGAAGTTACGGAAGAACTAACGGAAGATACTTCACTCGAGGACGAGATCTGAGAAGAAAGGCTCGCTGACGAAGATGAAGTCGTGACGGCGCAGGAAGCAAGTAAGAATGCTAATCCCGCGAATGCGATAGAGAAGAATGTTTTCATTTTCATGTTTTTACCCCTTCTTTCTAAGCTCACTTCATCATAAACTTGGCAAAACTTTGAAACAACGGAAATGCTTTTGCGTGATGCCGTAGTCATTTAATATTCCGTGCTGTTTTATTGTTGCGGGGTCTCTATTGTGTTACTATTTGGGTACGATTAAAAAAAGACATTTTATTAACTAAAATTTAACTTCGGAGGTCCCTTTGAAAAAAGCGTTACTCATCATGGCAACATCATTACTTTCAATGACTTTGATTCTTGGCCACGCTTCTCAGCCGATGGTTTTCGTGAGCGCGCAAGAAAACCAGACGAGTATCTCACGGATGGACGGATTATCCCGTAATCCAACGAATTATAATTACGTGAACTGGCGCCAGACAACCCAGAGGTATATTGACTTCCTTTTTAATTTTTCGAACACCGTCAACACGGTCAGCGG
>JAPLKQ010000037.1 GCA_026387995.1 Bacillota bacterium | reverse complement strand
TTATTACGCCGTTAAAGGGCAGGGCGCTTTCCATCTCAAGGATGGCAAAGCCGTCAAAATTCACGCGAACGCCAAACTGACCGGTCTCGTTGTTTTGACTTCCGTGTTTCATTTTAACGCTAAGGAAAAAGCCGTTATTGAGAAGTATCCATCCCGTATCGCCAGTTACCATAGCTGCGGCAGTTCCATCAAAGCCTGCCATATCGCCGAAGGTTTAGCGGAACTTTCTTTCCGTTTCTCCGACGGGACCAAAGAATGGGATACGGCCGCGAGCCAAATTATCGTTGAGGAAGCCGGCGGTGTCTTCGTTAAGCCGGATTTAACCCGTATTTTATATAACCGCGAAGATGTGTATAACCGTGAAGGCTATATTATCGCCAACCGGATTGAAAACGTTCTTTTATAATAAGGAGTCATCATGAAAAAATTCATTCTTCCTCTCTTATTAGTTTCCGTCGCCTTGGTCAGCTGCGGGCCGACGACGTCCTCTTCCTCCCTTATTTCGTCTTCCTCATCGAGTTCAAGTAGCGGATCGAGTCTTTCGAGCAGCAGTTCTTCATCCTCGTCTTCAAGTTCTTCGTCCTCATCGAGTTCGAGTTCTTCATCAAGTCTCACGGACAACACAACGCTTGATTTTTATGCGCTCAATGACTTTCACGGCGCCGTGGCTTATAATCAATCAAACAAGGAACCCGGAATCAATCGCTTGGCCACCTATTTTGACCAACGCGAAACCGCAAACCCGGGAGGCACAGTCATTTTATCGGCCGGTGATATGTGGCAAGGTTCTGCCGATAGCAACATCACGCACGGCGCCTTAGTGACCGACTGCATGAACGCGATGAATTTTGATGCCATGGAAATCGGCAACCACGAATTTGACTGGACCGATACCTATATTTATGCCAATGAACAACGCGCCAATTTTCCTTTCCTCGGCGCAAACATTATCAATATTGCCACGGATCAAATCGCCGATTTTGCGCAACCCTACACGATGATCGAACGCCAAGGCATTCACATTGGCATTCTCGGAATCATTGGTGATTCGCTGGAAAGTTCGATTTTGCCTTCAGCGATCGCAAACTATGAATTTAAATCCTCGGCCAGTTACGCCATCGCTGCCGCGACCGCTTTGCGGCAAGAAGGCGCCAACATCGTCATTGCCTTGAATCATAACGGGACGATTGACGACACGATCCTTCCTTATGTTAATGCTGTTTTTAATGGCCACTCCCACACGCTGCAAAATGAAGTGATTGACGGCGTTCCGGAAATGCAAGCCCTTTATAACGGCAGGGCGGTAAGCCATGTTTCCCTTATCTATAATAAGACAGACGATACTGTCATGCTAGGAACTCACGAAGTGGTCCAAAACCTCATGTCTTTGAATTTAACCGAAGCGAGCGATGTCCAAGCCATCTATGATTCTTATAAACCAATGATCGATCCAATCAAAAATGAGGTCGTTGGGACGCTTACCTCGGAAATGAGTGAACAACAATTAGGCACTATGGCGGTGGAATCGATGCTGGAATTTGGTGCCACATATGACGCCAAAGTCGCCTTCCATAACACGGGAGGAATTCGCGCGACGCTTCCTGCCGGTACAGTGACCTATGGCATGATTTACACAGCTTTGCCTTTTGACAATGATCTTATCATCTGCTCAGTCACAGGGAGCCAACTAAAAGACTGGCTCAGCAATTCCGGGAATTTTGTTTATGGCGCCAATCGTTATACAAGTAAATTTACTGATGGAACCTCTATTGTCAATACGACGATTTACAAAATTATCACGATCAATTATTTATCAGAGAATGCCTCATACCCGCATGACGTCGCCAATCAAATCAATACCCATGCCCTCGTGCGTGACCTTGTCAGGCAAAAGTTCCTTGATCTTGGTACCGTGAACCCCACAGATTACAACTAAACGAAAAACCGAATCCTTGAGGTTCGGTTTTTTTATGCCGTTTTACTATTTTGATGGTAATCATTTTGCAAATAGCATACTATGTATGCGGTAACCAAAAAATGATAAAAAAAGTATTTCCCTTAATTCTCTTACTGATGACCTTGTCCGCTTGCGAATTTTCGTTAAGTTCAAGTTCATTTTCGAGCCTCATTTCGTCTTCTTCCGAAACGGCCTCTTCGTCATCGCTTTCAAGCGCGTCGAGCAGCTTGTCTTCAAGTTCCTCAAGCAGCAGTGCTTCATCTTCTTCGAGCTCATCGAGCAGTAGCTCGTCCTTAAGTTCATCGAGCAGTGGCTCGTCCTTAAGTTCATCGAGCAGCAACTCGTCCTCAAGTTCTTCGAGCAGCGGTTCGTCCTCGAGTTTATCGAGCAGCAGTTCCTCTTCAAGCTCATCGATCAGCAGTTCCTCTTCAAGCTCATCGAGCAGTAACTCGTTCTCCAGTTCGTCTTCTTCCAGCGCCTGGCCATCTGAGCCAATCCATGAAATCACCTCACTCGACTTTTACGCCTTAAATGATTTTCATGGCGCTGTCGAATATAAACCGGATACGACTTATCCTGAGGTCGGAATCACTCGTTTGGCCACCTATTTTGACCAAAGAGAAGCGGCAAATCCCGAAGGCACGGTCCTTTTGGCGGCCGGCGATATGTTCCAAGGAAGTGCTGACAGCAACATTACTTATGGAAAAGTAGTCGTCGATTCTATGAATGCGATGAATTTCGATGCCATGGAAATCGGAAATCATGAATTTGACTGGACTGATAGCTATATTTATGAGAACCAACAAAGGGCGAATTTTCCTTTCTTGGGCGCAAATATCATTGACAAAACAACCGGAAAAATTGCGGCTTTCGCTGAGCCATACACGATGATTGAACGTCAAGGGGTCCGCATTGGCATCATCGGTATTATCGGTGATACCTTAGAAAGCTCGATTCTTCCCTCTGCGATTGTGAATTATGACTTCCAAGCCGGCGCGGCGTTTGTCGTCAGTTCGGCGGCCGCTTTGCGTTCTGAGGGCGCCGATATCGTCATCGTGCTTGATCATAACGGTTCCATCGACAACAGCGTTCTTCCTTATGTCGATGCCGTTTTCTTGGGCCATACGCATAGTTACGGAAACACCGTTACGAACGGCGTTCCGCTGATGCAAGCCTATTGTAATGGTGAGGCCGTGAGCCACGTCACATTGTCTTATAACAAAACGAGTGACACCGTCACGCTCGGAACTCATGAAGTGGTCCAAGGGATTGCCGATCTTGGCCTAAACGAAGCCGCGGACGTTAAGGCAGTCGTCGATTCCTATGCTGATGTCATTAACCCAATTAAAAACGAAGTCGTCGGAACGCTTAC
>JAPLKQ010000135.1 GCA_026387995.1 Bacillota bacterium | reverse complement strand
ATTGACGGGAACTCGCTACTTTTCCGCGCTTATTTTGCGACCGCTTACCCGGGGCAAACGATCATGCGTACCAAAGAGGGTGTCCCAACGAATGCCTTATTCGCTTTTTCGAACATGATGAGCAAAATCATCACTGCCTTAGACGGCGATGAACATATCCTCGTCGCTTTTGATACGGGAAAAAAGACCTTTCGCCATACGGAAATGGAATCCTATAAAGCCAACCGCAAAGCCACGCCGGAGGATTTGATCGTCCAAATGCCTCTAGCCCGCGATTTTCTTAAAGCGCTTGGCATTTTCACTTTTGAGATGGACGGTTTTGAAGGCGACGATGTCGCCGGCACCGCCGCCGATGTCGCGGCAAAAGCCGGTTATGACGTCGCGATTTATACAAGCGACCGCGATTTTTTGCAATTGATTGGCGACAAAGTAAAAGTCAATATCCTGAAAAAAGGACTTTCCGATATCGCTGTCATGAATGAAGCGGCATTGATGGAGCAATATGGCCTAAAACCCTCGCAAATACCTGAATATAAAGGGCTCTGCGGCGACGCCAGCGACAATATCCCGGGCATCCCGGGCGTCGGCGACAAGACCGCCACAAAACTCATTCAGGAGTATGGTACCTTAGAGAACGTCATCGCCAATGCCGCCAGCATCAATGGCAAATTAGGCCAAAAAATTGCCGAGAATCAAGAACTTGGACGCCTCTCCCGCCACCTTGCCTTGATCCGGCGCGATATTGACCTTCCCTTTAATATCGAAGACACCCTTTATCGCGGTTATGACTTTAACGAGATTAATGACTTTTGCCAAAAGTACGAACTACGGATGTTTTTACGCTATTTGACGCCAAAATATAAAATCAATTCCTCGTTTGACGCCAACGCCGATAGCGAAACCATCACTTCAATCCACGATTTAGTCCTTGGAAATAAAATCGGGATTGCCCTCGATATGGAAAACGCCAACTATCACCGGGCCAAGGTTTTTGGCATTGCGATTTATACGGGGAAGAACAATTATTACATCACCATCGACGATGTTAAAAAAGATGCGGACCTGCTTGCTTTTTTGCATAGCTCAGACATTCGTAAATACTGTTTCGACTTTAAAGCCATCAAATGCGCTTTGCATACTTATGGCATCGATATTCAAGGGCTTTATTTTGATGTCCTTCTTGCCAGTTACATCCTCGACTCCAGCCTCAGTAATTCGCCGGATGCCGTTTTCGGCTTTTTCGGCATTGATATCGTGGCTCCCGAAGATACCGGGATTAGCCTCCTTGACGAGGGCAACCGCCACAAGGCCGCGCAGATTGCTTATCAGTCTTTAGCCATCTACTCAAAAGCCATGGACGAAATCAAGAAAATCGCCTCGCTTGATCTTTTCCGCGATATCGAGATTCCCCTTGCCGATGTTTTGGCGAAGATGGAAATCGAAGGCTTCCCCCTTAATCGAAAAACACTTGAAGAAATCGGCGCCGAATACCGCATCAAGTTAGCGGCTTTGACCGAAGAGATTTACGCCATCGCTGGCGAGAAATTCAACATCGCGTCTCCCAAACAAGTCGGCGTCATTCTCTATGAGAAATTAGGTTTGCCGGGCAATAAAAAAGGCTCCACTTCGGTGGATGCCCTGAAAGGCTTATCCGGCATGCATCCCATCATCGACAAGATTCTTGACCACCGCAAATACTCAAAACTCATTTCCACCTATATCGATGGCCTTGTCGTCCATATTTGCGAGGATGGCAAAATCCATGCCATTTTCAACCAGGCGCTGACCACGACCGGAAGATTGTCTTCAAGCGAACCGAATTTACAGAATATATCGATCCGCGACGAAGAAGGAAAACTCATCCGAAAAGCCTTCTACTACGATGACCCGAAATTAAATATCCTGAGCTTCGACTATTCGCAGATCGAACTACGTGTCTTAGCGAGTCTCAGCCACTGCCAAAACCTGATTGAGGTCTTCAACCACGATGAGGACATCCATAGCGAAACGGCAAGGCGCATTTTCCACCTCGACGGTGAGGTGACGGGCGCCCAAAGACGGAAGGCCAAAACCGTTAATT
>JAPLKQ010000098.1 GCA_026387995.1 Bacillota bacterium | reverse complement strand
CCATTTGTATATAACCCGCATGATTTACAACATTTTTACTTTCCTGATTTTTTCTCCAAGTCTCAGATTAAACATAGAAATAGAGTGTGGAGGGCGAAGTGCCAGACTGCTTCTCTAGTTTTCTCAGCATCACCGATGGTGACGAACGATTTGACTGAGTACTGGGACATACCTCAGAACAAGATTTTTTTAGTCCCGATTCCGCCACCGAGACGTTCAGCTAATGCAATATCTGACCGGAAACGATTCCCAGAAGAGTTTTGTCTATATCCGGCTGTGTCCTGGCCTCACAAAAATCATAAAAACTTGCTTCAGGCTTGGGCTATTCTCAAGAACAAGGGCTGCACAATACCCTTGGTTCTAACTGGTGCAGAGACTGCGTACACGCAAGAACTTTATAAGTTAGTAGACGAACTTGAGTTGAATGACTTAGTTTTCTTTCATGGTCACGTGAGTAACAATGATTTGACGTGGCTGCTCACTGAAGCGAAAATCGTTATCATTGAAATCAATCCGAACCTCCCGCGTACTTTTGGAGATGTCGAATTACATATTTCCGCGATCGACTATATCATTCCAGTGAACTATCCGATCCCCGAGCTCCCGGATGGCGAGATTACCGAAAAAGACTTGAAAATCGGTAATTTGATTGCCAGTAAAATTCACGATGGGGATTGTCTCCAACTCGGTATCGGCGGTATCCCGAACGCGGTCGCCAACGCCCTCGTACACAAAAAAGATTTAGGCGTCCATACCGAAATGCTGACGACCGGTTTCATGAAACTTTATCAAGCTGGGGCCATCACGAACAAATACAAGAAAACGCATAAAGGCAAAATGGTGGCTTGCTTTGCCCTAGGCACACGCGCCCTCTATGATTTTATCGATAACAACCCGTCCGTCCTGATTTTAGACGGCAGTTACGTGAATGATCCATATGTCATCGGTCTCAATGACAACCAAGTCTCGATCAACTCGACCATGGAAGTTGATTTGACCGGCCAATGCTGTTCCGAATCCATCGGCTCACGCCAATTCAGCGGTACCGGCGGACAATCCGATACAGCGGTGGGCGCCCAGATTTCTAAAGGCGGCCGTTCCTTCATCGCCCTTTACTCCACGGCCATGGTGAAGAATCCTGCCACCGGCGAAAAAGAAGAAGTCTCCAAAATCGTATCCCAGCTTAAACAAGGCGCGGCGGTCTCCTTATCGCGTAACGACGTCGATAACATCGTCACCGAATACGGCATCGCCAATTTACGTGGCACGACGATTAAAGAACGGGTCAAACGCTTGATTGCGATCGCCCATCCGAACTTCCGCGAACAGTTAATGAAAGAAGCAATCGCTCTCGGTTTATACCCGAGCGAGAAGTAAACCTTATGGCAAACTTTACTTTTAAAGGCAAATCCGTTTATTACACGACGCAGGGGAGCGGTAACCCGATTCTCCTATTGAATGGCATCATGATGTCGACGCTTTCTTGGAAAGCGTTTGTCCCGGCGTTATCTGCGAATAACCAGCTTGTGCTGGTCGATTTCCTCGATCAAGGGCAATCCGATAAAATGGTTGGCGAGATTTACACCCAAGAAATTCAGGTCGCGTTACTCGTCGCATTGCTCGATCATCTCAAACTGGAAAAAGTCAGCGTGGTCGGTATCTCCTATGGCGGTTCCGTCGCCATGCAGTTCGCCGTCGCCCATCCCGAACGTTTAGCCCGTCTGGTCCTATTTAACGCCACGGCGTATACGACCCCTTGGCTCAGCGATATCGGCAAAGCCTGGAATAAAGCCGCCGAAAGCGGGGACGGTGCCGCCTATTACTACACCTCGATTCCCAGCATTTATTCACCGGCCTATTACGCTAAAAAACTCGACTGGATGAAAAACCGTGAGAAGACATTGATTCCTATCTTCGCAAATCCGGCCTTTACCGGCGCGATGGTCCGCCTTACCAATTCGGCGGAAACGCACGATGTCCGCGCCAAGCTGTCCTCGATTACCGCCCCGACGCTCATCGTCAGCAGCGACTGTGACTACTTGACCCCGATGGCCGAACAAGTCTATTTACACGATCACATCCCGAATTCCGACTACATCATCATTCCCGGAACTGGGCATGCTTCGATGTATGAGAAACCATTGCTCTTTACAACCTTGGTTCTCGGATTCGTGAACGTCACGCAAACCACCTTCGTTATCTAACGCCCGTTTGTGGGGCCAGTTGCATGCTGGCCCCTTTTATTTTGGTGAAAAACACATAAAAACGAGTATGATGGTAAAATGTAAATAGTGTGAACGAAAAGAGGAACCTTATGCCGAACCCAAAAAACCTAACCTTTGAAGAATTATATCTTAAGAAAACTGAAATACGACCCGCATCATCTTGAATGTATCTTGCGCCCAACCTTACCTGGTGCCGCGGTGGTATGCGCTCCCGAGAAAGGCCACTGTCCCGGCAAGAACTTTTTGGATTGCTTATTTGATAGCCTGAAACAAGACGAAACCGGTAAATGGCTGTTTGCCCTGAAGAGCACGCTTTGCCAAGAACGGATTGACGTCACGAAGATTCCGGAGCTACTCCAGTCCAAAGATTTAATCGCTACCTTACAGACTTTAAAGAAAGGCGATCGACCGGTGTACGCCGCGATTGCCCCAGCATTTCTCTCACAGTTTGAAGGTCTTGATGACGGCAAGATCCGCGCCGCCTTTAAGCGTTTAGGCTTCGCCGGCATGATCGAAGTCTCCTTGTTCGCGGATATCTTAACCTTAAAAGAAGCCTTGGAATTCGACGCCAAGATTCACCACGAGGGTGAATACATGCTGACTTCCTGCTGCTGCCCAGCCTGGATTTCCATGATCCGGCACATGCACCCACACTTACTTGAAAAGATCCCGGCCTCCGTTTCGCCGATGATTGCTTCCGGGCGTGTCATCAAACATCTCATTCCCGGCGCTGCCGTCGTTTTCGTCGGACCGTGCTTAGCTAAAAAGAACGAAGCTAAGGAACCGGATATCGCTGACGCGATTGACCACGTCTTGACCTTTAAAGAAACTAAAACGTTATTTGATGTCGCCCGTATCGACCCCGAAACATTGGAACCGGATTTGCGGGAACATTCGTCCTACCAAAGGCGTTTCCGAATCGGTCCGCGTGACCTTAAACCGCATCCGCCCAGACAAAGAAATCAAAGTCAAAGCTATGCAAGCGGATGGCACTCCGGCCTGCAAGGCGTTATTGAATGATCTTGAGCAAGGCATCGTCCAAGCCAACTTCATCGAAGGCATGGGCTGCGTCGGCGGCTGCGTCGGCGGTCCGCGTGCATTGATCGATAAAGAAGTCGCGGCTGAACACGTCCGCGCTTATGCGAAGAAGTCTTTATATAAAACCCCAATTGATAATCCTTATGTGGTGGAACTGCTCCATCGTTTAGGCATCCATACGATTGAAGCGTTACTTGAAGATCAAAAATACTTTACCCGTCACTTTTTACCCCTCGAACAAAAATAAGCTGTTGCCCTAGGAGGAAAGCGTTATGGAATCTGGCTATGTACAGTTTCAAAACAAGAAGCTTTGGTACTGTGTTTTCGGTAAGGAAAAAACCAAGACCCCATTACTGGTTGTCCATGGAGGGCCTGGCTTCTGCACGATGACCGACGTGGTCAGCGACTTCTCCAGTGACCGCCCGGTTTACTTTTATGACCAACTGGGGAGTTATCGCTCGGACAAAGCCGACAACAAGAGCGAGTATTCTCTCGCCTACTTCATCAATGAGCTGGAAGCCGTCATAACGGCCCTTAAACTGACGAACTGCATTCTCATGGGATTTTCCTGGGGATGCGCCTTAATTGCCGCCTATATGCTGGAAAAGCACCCTAGAGGGGTTAAAGGCCTCATCTTATCCGGCCCATTACTGTCTTCCCCGCGGTGGGACGCCGATCAAAGAGAAAATATCGCCCTGATGCCGCCGGATTCACGCTCGGCGATTGAAAAAGGCGAAAAGACTGGCGTGTATGACGACGCTTACCAAGTGGCAATGATGGAATATTATAAACATCATTTATGCCTAATGGATCCGTGGCCACCTTCTTTAACGGAAGGTTTAAGCCGTTTGAATAACGATGTCTATAACACGATGTGGGGCCCCAGCGAATTTACGATTACCGGAAAACTCAAAGAGTTTGACTTATTTCCGCGGCTTCCCCAGATTATCGTTCCAGTCTTGCTCACCTGCGGCGACCGCGATGAAGCCGGCGTGAAGACCATGAAGGACTTTCAGATGCGTTTAGGAAGAGGACAACTCGCGGTCATCCCGCGTGCCGCTCATTTACACCATATCGAACAGCCGGATATCTATAAAGCTGTTGTTAACTCATTTCTAAGCAATAAATAAATATCAGAGAGGATATAAAAATATGCAATTCACGATGACCCATTACAATTTTAACGTTGCCGATGTCGTCAAAAGCATCCATTTTTACGAGGAGGCCTTTGGCTTGAAAGAAGTCCGACGAATCACCAACCCGAAATTCGTCATTGTCTTCATGGGCGATGGCGTTTCCAACTTCCGATTAGAACTGACGCAGCAATTCGATCACCCTCAGAAATATGAGTTAGGAGAGAATGAAACGCACCTCGGATTTGTGAGCGATGATTTTGACGTCGCGCATCAAAAACATAAAGCGATGGGCATTATCGTTTATGAAAACCCCAAGATGGGGATATACTTTGTAGAAGACCCCGACGGATACTGGCTTGAAATCGTGCCAATCCGGAAATAAAGAGGAAAATACCTATGGAAAAAGTCTTATCGCCGAAAACATTAGAAACGGTCAAGATGATGCAGGAAGGCGAAGTCACCGAAAGCGCGATTTATGCATCCATCGCCAAAAACTGCAAAGACCCCAATAATAAGAAGATACTTGAACAAATCTCGGCCGATGAAATGCGGCACGCCAATTTATGGAAACACTATACCGGCGTTGAAGTAAAACCCAATAAACGGAAAATCCGGCATTATGCCTTCTTGAACCGTCTTTTCGGTTTTACTTTTACCATACGCCTCATGGAAAACGGCGAGAATAAAGCGCAAAAAGTCTATGACAGCATCACTGGCGAAATTCCCGAAGCCCAAGCGGTGGAACACGAAGAAAAACTTCACGAGGAAAGCGTCATCGCTATGCTCGACGAAGAACGCCTTCAATTCGTCGGCGCGATTGTCTTAGGCCTAAACGACGCTTTAGTCGAATTGACGGGCGCTTTAGCTGGTTTCACGATGGCTTATGGCGACCAAATTAAACTCATTGCCTTGTCCGGTTTGATTACCGGGCTTGCTGCGGCCTTATCGATGGCGGCTTCCGCCTACCTCCAAGCCTCCGCGAACGATGATAAAAACGCAAAGAAATCGTCGATTTATACGGGGCTCACTTATTTATTTACGGTTGCTTTGTTAATTGCCCCTTATCTCGTTTTTGGGTTCCTCAACGTCCCGAACGGCAAATGGTTTGCGTTGGGCATCATGCTGACAACCGTTATCCTGATTATTGCTGGCTTTAACTACTATATTTCTGTCGCCAAACAATACAGTTTCAAAAAGCGGTTTTTCTCCATGTTGATGATCAGCATGGGCGTCGCCGGTTTATCGTTCCTTCTCGGTCTGCTCGTCAAAACCGTTTTCCATATCAGCATCTAATTCATAAGGTCAAAAAAAATGGCGGAAACCCGCATCCTGTCTCATCCTTTTCCTCCCGTCTATGACGAGCATTCCGAGATTTTGATTCTTGGAAGTTTTCCTTCAGTCAAATCGGTGGAAGATGGTTACTATTATGCGAACCCTCTCAACCGTTTTTACCCGATGATGAGCGAACTTTTCCACGAGGATTTTGTGAAAGTCCCATGGGCGGATAAACGCAAATTGCTTTTGAAGCATCATGTGGCGCTTCATGACGCGATCGGAAAGATCGCGATCGAAGGCTCGAGCGACGCCAAAATCCATCACGCCGAGCCCGCTGATTTAAAACTCATTTTCGAAAAAGCGAAGATTCATCATATTTATTGTAACGGGGCAAAAGCCTACGAACAGTTTCTCCGATATTTTCCTGAAGTCAAAATTCCCGTGACCGTCCTTCCATCCACAAGCCCAGCCAACGCCCGGATGCGTTT
>JAPLKQ010000057.1 GCA_026387995.1 Bacillota bacterium | reverse complement strand
CAACACGAATACGCAATTAACATCAACATTAACGGTTCCTTCGACTGCCATGATTACGCTAAAAGCCAACCTCTATCTCAATCCCGGCGCCATCCTTACGGCCGCGATCGCGTGGGAAAGAAGCGTCACAGTCGATAAAGCCTTCTGGTGGTGGGAAACCACGACCTATACTTCAAATACCATGGCCAACTATGATTTATACATCAGCAGTGCTTATAGTAATGTCCTTTATACCACTTGCAATAGCTCTAACAACGAAATGGTGAGGTACACCGTAATTTCACCCGGGTATTATTCGATTAAACTGCAACCCCGGTCAAATTATGCATCAGCCACCGGAAATTACCTCAACTATTCCTATAGCGTGAATTAGGGAGGAAAATATATGAAAAAAAGATTTCATGATTTCGTCTTTGCATTCATGACGCTCGTCGTGGTTTGGGGCGCCATGTTCTCCGTTGACGCGTTCCGCGCCTCTCAACGCCAAAATCCGATCTTCTGCGTTAAAATCTATACGACGGGCGCTTATCAATACCGAATTGGCCTCTTCTATGGCGTGTATGAACATTATAACGACTACATTTGCCCGGCCGATTCTTGTCCCATAATTACGGAGCCGACTGAGTACACAGTCAGCCTGTGGTTTGTGCAATTTAGTTAATTAAAATCAACTATATTTGCAAAAAAAGAATTTGAAAAAAATGATTATCTTGTGTACAAAGCGACAATCCCCCGAGGTATAATAACAACGTATACTTTGCGAGAGGGGTCCTGAGGCGTGAAAGAAAAAAACCTAATTCCATTGCTCAAGGCCCACGATGAAGCGGCTTTTACGGAAGTTTATAACCGGTATCATCGAATTGTCTTCCATGTCATCCTGGGTATCACCGGAAATCAAAGCGATGCCGAAGATCAAACTCAGGAAACATTCATAAAAATGTTTACTAAAATAGATCAATTTGACGGCAACCAGAATTTCAAGTATTGGCTGCTCACGGTCGCTAAAAACACCGCGCTTGATTTTGTAAAAAAGAAAGCTTCGCAAATCCATGCCAACATGGATATTGAAAAGTATCAGGACGATCTCATCGAAGAAAATAACTACAAGCCTATTATGGGCGATTATGCAGGTTTCCTCGATGAGGAAGAATTCGATATCATCCTATTGCATTTGTACCATGGACTGTCATTTAAAGAAATTGCGGAATTGCGAAACAAAACCGTGAGCGCAGTGAACAATAAGTTTGATCGCGGAATCAAAAAAATCAGGAAAGGGGTTAAATCTAATGGCAAGTAAAATTTCAAAGTTTCTTTCGAGTTATGATGCGAAGATGCCAGCTGACGGCGTCCCTGCGACGTTATTACGTCGTTTGGATTTTTTGACGCCCGTTGCTGAACTGCAGAACACAAAACCAAAGCGGTGGTCATTTACTCTTAATGCCGCTATTGTCGTTTCAACCGTGCTCGTTTCTAGTTATGCATTTTATAAATTGGGAGAAACTGGTTCATATGTTTTACT
>JAPLKQ010000068.1 GCA_026387995.1 Bacillota bacterium | reverse complement strand
ATCACTTCGCGGAGCGCATCGGCGATGATGCCCTTGCGGCCGATTAGGCGGGCGGTGTCTTCATTTTCGGCGACGATGAGCAGGACGATATCTTTATCGGAATCGCTGGGCAATTCACGAATCATGATTGCGTCTTTGTGCTCGACGAAGCCATCAACGAAGGCGTGGATTATTTTTTCGTAATCCATGCTTATTTACCTTCTTTTTTGCTAACTTTTTTGCTTTCGGCGAATTTCGTCATGATGCCTTTGCGGCTCAGCAACGTGCGGACCGTTTCGCTCGGTTGGGCACCTAAGCCTAACCATTTGATGGCTAAAGCTTCATCGATGACAGCGGCCGATTCATCCTTGGAAGGATCGAAAGAACCGATTTGTTCGATATAACGGCCATCTCTCGCGAAACGGCTATCGGCGGCGACGATGCGGTAGAACGGATTCATGTGGCGGCCAACGCGGGCCATTCTGATTTTTACTGACATAAGTTTATCTCCTTTTGTATAACGTAGTTAGTGTAGAGGGTAATTGGACTGCTGTCAAGTGATTTTGCTTAACACTATATAAAAAAATAGATTGTGCTATAATTTTTTTTAGAAAGAGCGGTGATAGCATGATATATACGCTCACGTTTAACCCGTGTCTCGATTACACCATGCTTGTCGATGAAGTCCATTTTAATGGCGTCAACGTCGCCCAGTCCAGCACGGTTCATGCCGGCGGGAAAGGCATCAACGTCTCGATCGTTTTAGCGCGTCTCGGCGTCCCCAATACCGCGATTGGATTTTTAGGCGGCAAAACCGGCGCCACCATTCTCAACGAAATCCAAAAAGAAGGCGTCATCCCTGAGTTTGTCATCATCAACGAAGACTCCCGCGACAACTTTAAAGTGACCGATGCCCAGGGCAACACCACCGAGATTAACGGCAAGGGCCCGACCATCTCTGACCATGAACTGAACGAGCTCTTCCGTAAATTGAACGAAATCCAAAACGGCGACTACCTGATCATCTCCGGTTCCGTCCCGCCCAATATCCCAAACGACATTTATGGACAAATCCTCAAATATCTCTCTTTCAAGAAAATCAAAGTGGTCGTCGATGCCCGTAAAGAGCTTCTGAAAGCCACGTTCCCGTTCCATCCGTTCCTCATTAAACCCAATATCCATGAACTGGCCGAACTCTTCGATATCGAGCTCGCGCCGGACACCACCCTAGCCGATGAAGACCTTGAAGAATGCATGTCCGAACTTCTGGACGAAGGACCGCAAAACGTCATCGTGTCACTCGGGCCGCAAGGCGCCGTGTTCATGGGCCAAAACCGTGAACTGATCCGGATGCCTGCCCCGGACGGCAAAGTCGTAAGCGCCGTCGGCGCCGGCGATTCCCTCGTTGCCGGATTCGTTGCCGGCTACATCGAGACCAAAGATTTCGAGTACTCGCTTCGCCTCGGATGTGCCTGCGGATCCGCCACCACGTTCACCGCGTGGCTCGCGACCGCCGAGGATATCGAGAAGCTCCTCGTGAAGTAAAAAGACCTGGGCTCATATTGAATAATATGGGCCTTTTTTATTGCCTCACCATAAACTTCCACAAAGTATTGCAAAGGCCATTTATATTTGTTAGAATAACAACGCGTTTTGAAACGCTATAGATGATCCGCTGCCGTGTCACTACGGGTATGAACATCCGAAAAAAATTACTGCCAAAAGGAGCGTGATATCATGAACAACAATTTAGTTAAAGAGATCAGCGCCACGCAAATGAAGAACGATATTACCGAATTCGGTTCGGGAGATACCATCATCGTCAGCGTCCGCATCATCGAAAACGAAAAAGAACGGCTTCAAGCCTTTCAAGGTGTTGTCCTACAACGTCGCGGCTCGGGCGTCAATGCATCCTTCAGCGTTCGTAAAATTTCTGGCGGTGTCGGCGTCGAAAGAACTTTTCCGCTTCATTCACCGGTCGTCGCGAAAATCGAGGTCGTGAAAAAAGGTAAAGTTCGTCGTAATAAGCTCTTCTACCTACGCAAACGCACAGGTAAAGCAGCCCGAATCAAAGAGATTCTTTAATTAGTGACAGAAGGTTCTGCAAAGAACCTTTTTTGTTTAAAATTCATCAATAAACTGGCGTCGCGTTTTATCGGCTTGCCTGAATACTTTTTTCGTGGCTTTCATGGTCATCGGGACCGTGCTTATTTTCCACAACCTCTACTTCACCCCGGTCAAGGTGGTCGGCCAGTCGATGATGCCCACGCTCCAGAATAATGATTTTGGCGTGATGGATACCCACGACGGCGCCATCGATAAGATTGACCGGTTCGATATCATCATCATCAATTATCCTGTCGCCAGCGATTATTTCATCATCAAGCGCGTGATTGGGTTACCCGGCGAAACGCTGAGCGAAAATCTCACCACCGGCGCTTTGTCCGTGAATGGCGTGGCTGTCGAAGAACCTTTTATCACGAGCGAATCCTTGGCCCGCACCTGCGCCGTCAACGCCGGCATCGCGTGCAACACCACCGTCACTTTATCTTCGACCCAATATTACGTTTTAGGCGATAACCGCGGCAATTCCACCGATAGCGAACACGGCATCGGTTTAGTTACTTACGATATGATTAAGGGCGTCCTCTTTGCCATCGAAGGCACCTGCAGCGACACCACCACCAGTTCCGGCACCGACGGCGCCCATATCCGCATCTGCCCCATCCGCTCTTACCGTTGGCCGACATTTTATTAACGGGTACTGACCATGGCACAACAGCAACACGTCCACTGGTATCCCGGCCACATGGTTCGCGCCCTCCGCGAAATTGAAGAAAAAATGAGCGTCGTCGACGTCGTCATCGAGATTCTCGATGCCCGCGCGCCGCTGAGTAGCCGTAATCCTTATCTCGCTGAAATCCGTCCGGAGAAACAGCGTCTTTTAATTTTAGCTAAATCAGACTTGGCCGATGAGAAGGTCACTTCCCGTTGGGTCAAGTTTTTCCAAGATTCGGGCATGACCGTTTTAGCGCTCAACCTCGGTTCGAAGTTCTCGAGTATCTCCATCGCCAAGAAGGCCGAGCTGATTTCCACCGCTAAACGCGAAAAAGAAATCCGCAAAGGCATGAAACCGCAGCCGATTCGGGCCATGATCATCGGCATCCCGAACGTCGGAAAGTCAACGCTTATCAATAAATTAGCCCATCATGCCTCCGCCGCCGTCGAGAACCGTCCCGGTCTCACGAAAGCCCAGCAATGGATTAAAGTCGGCACCACGTTTGAATTATTGGACACTCCTGGGATTCTCCCGCCCGATTACGATAATGCCGAAGCCGCCATGCATTTAGCGGCTGTCGGTTCCATCAAACAAGAAATTCTGCCGATTCACTCGGTGGTTGAGTTTATCGTGAAGTTCCTTCTCGAATCCTATCCCGATGTTTTTACCCGACTCTATGGGCTTAAACCCGAAGATCTCGTTTCTTTGGAGACCATTCTTTCCGGCGTGGCCAAACGTCGCGGCCTGTTGACGGACGGTCAACCCGACCAAGAAAAAGCCGAACTGGTCATCCTTAAAGAATTCAGGAGTGGCGCTTTAGGCCGTATCTCCTTAGAAAAACCCATCGTATGAGTTTAGATTACGATCAACGTTATTTCGACAAGAAAATCCGTTTTGTCGTGGGCTGCGATGAAGCCGGGAGAGGCCCTTTGGCCGGTCCCGTCGTCGCTTCGGCAGTTATTTTGCCCTTTGATTACCATAACGATTTAATCAACGATTCCAAACAAATGACGGATAAAACCCGTCGGCAAGCTTTTAAAGAAATCCACGAAAACGCGATTGCCATCGGCGTCGGTATCGTAACGCCTGAAGAAATCGACAAGATCAACATCTACCAAGCCTCTCGTTTAGCGATGGAAATCGCCCTCAGAGCGA
>JAPLKQ010000200.1 GCA_026387995.1 Bacillota bacterium | reverse complement strand
GATTTGGCCAAATACCTTGTCTTCGGCATTCTCGCGGACGGCACAGGTATTGATGATGATGACGTCGGCGTCCTGTTCCGTTTTCGCTTTTTGAAAACCGGCTTTCTCGAGGAGGCCCGCCATCGTCTCTTCGTCGCGCACGTTGGCCTGGCATCCGTAAGTATGGATAAAATAGTGCCTGCCGCTGGCCATGACTAGCAAGCGTTCAGGTACTTTGACTTCTTCACGGATGACCAACACTTCTTTAGCGACCCGGCTACGGGCTTCGCCGATGGAAGGGCGGTTCTTGATGGTAATAGGCTTCATGGATGCTCCTAACTATTTTTTCTCAATAATATAAAGTGGGATAATGTCGATGGCACGGCCCGATTCGATATCGGCGTCAATGACGACGGCGCTAAAAAGGGAATCGTCTTTGTCGTCAACGTCAAACTTGGTTTTCTTGTCATGCCAGACACGGTCGATGACCTGTTCTTTTTTGTCGCCGAGGACACCGTTATAGGCGCCGACCATGCCGACGTCGCTGATGAAGGCCGTGCCTTGCGGCAGGATGCGGGCATCGCGGGTCTGGACGTGGGTGTGGGTGCCGAGGACGGCGGTGACGAGCCCGTCAAAGGCCCACCCCATGCACTGCTTCTCGCCGGTGGCCTCGCCATGGAAGTCGACGATGTGGATATCGGCGCGTTTTTCTTTTTCGACAATCTGCTGTAACGAATCAAACGGGTTGACGACGTCTTCTTCCATAAAGGGACGCCCCAGTAAATTGGTGACGCGGATACTGAAAGTATCGCTTTCGAATAAGGAGGTCCCGACGCCGGGATACTCTTTCTTTAGGTTGTAGGGACGGATGATGGCGGTCGCGGCATCCAAATACTCACGGATTTCGCTTTTGGCGTCATAGTGGTTGCCGAGAGTAATGCAGTCGACGCCCATATTCAAAAAGCCCTTGTAGTGGTTATAAATGAGGCCTTTGCCATGGGAGGCGTTCTCGCCGTTGGCGATGACGAAATCGATGGCGTATTTTTTCTTGAGCGAGGGTAATAAACGAGCCACGGTCTCGCGTCCGTTTTTGCCGACGATGTCGCCAATAAATAAGATTTTCATGCTGACTCCTGTTTCCAAAAAAGGACCCGCGACGGGTCCTTGATATTATTTCGCGGTTTCAACGGCGCGGTATTCGCGGATGACCGAGACTTTAATCTGGCCCGGATAGGTCATTTCATTCTCGATGCGTTCACGGATATCACGGGCAAGTTTGTAAGCGCCCAGGTCGTCAATGCGTTCGGGGATGACCACGACGCGCACTTCACGGCCGGATTGCATGGCGAAGCATTGAGAGACGCCGTCATAGGATTTGCAGATGGTTTCCAACTGCTCAATCCGTTTGACGTAGTTTTCAAGGGTTTCGCTACGGGCGCCAGGACGGGCGGCTGACAAGGTATCAGCGGCTTCGACCAAGTGCGAGATGACATATTTCTTTTCCACGTCGCCGTGGTGACTTTCGATGGCGTTGATGACGACATCCGGTTCGCCGTATTTCTTGGCTAAGCGGACGCCGATTTCGACGTGGCTGCCGTCCAATTCAAAGTCGGCGGCTTTACCGATATCATGGAGTAATCCGGCGCGTTTGGCTAAGGTTTGGTCTAAGCCCAGTTCGGCGGCCATGATGCCGGCGAGATAAGCGACTTCAATACAGTGATCGTAAGCGTTTTGGCCATAACTAGTCCGATATTTGAGGCGTCCGACATAATCCAGTAATTCCGGATGGATGCGCGGCAAACCGAGTTTAAAGGCGGCTTCTTTGCCGGCGGCACGGACGGTTTCGGCGACTTCGGCTTTGGCTTTTTCCACTACTTCTTCAATACGTCCCGGTTGGATGCGCCCGTCCTTGATTAACGATTCAAGGGAACGTCTGGCGATTTCACGGCGGATCGGATCGAAGCAGCTGACGGTAATGACTTCCGGCGTATCGTCGATGATGAGATCGACGCCGAGGAGTTGTTCAAGGGCACGGATATTACGACCTTCACGGCCGATGATGCGACCCTTCATCTCATCGCTTGGTAAAGCGACGACGCTGACGGTTCTTTCGGTAGTGACGTCTTGGGCGTATTTGCTGATGGCAAGGCCCAATAATTCTTTGGCTTTGTCGTCCGCGGTATCTTTCGCTTCTTCTTCTTTGTTACGGATGAAGAGGGCGAGTTCCTTGCCGAGTTTACTTTCGACACGGGTGAAGATTTCATCGCGGGCCTGGCTGACGGACATATTGGAGACTTTTTCGAGTTCGGAGATGATGGAATCAAGTTTGACTTGAAGGTCAGCTTCCTGTTTATCGATTTCTTTGAGACGGCTGGTCAGACGATCGCTTTTTTCTTCGAGCATGTTTTCTTTGCCGAGGAGGGCGACGTCACGACGGTCGATGCTTTGTTCACGTAAGAGTAATTTGTTTTCGGATTGGGCGAATTCGGCTTTTTTCTCTTTAATTTCCTTTTCGGCTTCGACTTTCATTTCGTAAGCGGCTTGTTTGGCATCTAATTGGCTATTCTTAACCAAATGTTCAGCTTTTATTTCCGCATCACGGATGATTTTGACAGCGCGTCCGGCTGCTTTCTTCGCCGCGAAGAGCGGTACGAAGAAGTAAGCGAGAAGGCCTAAGCCTGCGCCGACGACGAGAGCAAGGATAATTAAGAGAATACTGATTTCAATTGGCATAAGTATCCCCTTTCAATGGAATTGTGACCTGTTCATCAGGCAAATGAATGGACTTCGATTTGCAGTTTAGAACTTATCGACACCCGCGGTCTTCGGGTAAAAATAGAAAATGAACGCATAAGACGGACATTTGCGCTCAAAAATCGCTTATTTGAAAAATGGAGCATTTTTCATAAATTTTCTATGTATACAAGCCTACGCTTGAATAAAGAATCTAAGCAAAACGGTTTTTGAGTTTATGTAAGTATCCGAAGATACAAAAATATTATAGCAAATCGTAACCTCTATTAAAAGCACTAATTTCGGGAAACTTACTATTAAGTAAAACGAGCCGCCCATTGGGTGGCTCGTTCATAGGTTGATGGTTTTACTCAACGCTTCCGCTTTTGATTTTTTTGATCAGTTCGTTCAGGATCTCGGGGTTGCTCTTCAGATAGATTTTGGCTGTTTCGCGGCCTTGTCCCATCCGTTGACCATTGTATTCATACCAGGAGCCCATCTTCTTGATGAGGCCGACTTCGGTTCCGAGGTCCAGCACTTCACCGGTCTTCGAGAAACCTTCGCCGTAGATTAAATCGATCTTTGCGATCTTAAAAGGCGGCGCGACTTTATTCTTGACGATTTTCACCGTGACGGAATTGCCGATGATCTCATCGCCGGATTTGATGGCTTCGCCGCGTCGGATGTCTACGCGGACGGTCGCATAGAATTTCAAGGCGCGTCCACCGCTGGTGGTTTCGGGGTTGCCATAGACAATGCCGACTTTTTCACGGAGTTGGTTAATGAAAATGACCGTGCATAAGGATTTATTCAATACACCGGCAATCTTGCGCATCGCTTTGCTCATCAAGCGGGCTTGAAGGCCGACTTGGTTATCGCCCATCATGCCATCGAGTTCGGCTTGCGGGACTAACGCGGCAACGCTGTCAACGACGATGATGTCGATGGCATTGCTCTTGGCCAGCATCTCGACAATTTCGAGGGCTTGCTCGCCGTTATCGGGTTGGGAAAGAATGAGTTCGTCAACGTTGACGCCCAGTTTTTTGGCATAGACAG
>JAPLKQ010000010.1 GCA_026387995.1 Bacillota bacterium | reverse complement strand
CCGGTAATGAGGGCATCCAGGAAGGCCGCCGTAATATTGGCGGGCGTGCTTTCATGAATCGCCTCGATAAACGCAAGAATGCTTTGAAATGAGAAAAGCAATGCGACCGCATAGGCAATCGCCCAGTCAAACATTGTCGAGAGCATCCTTAACAGGGGCCGTGCTTGCATGGTTCTCATCTCCTCCTAGTAAGTTTAGCATATTTACCTAATGCGATTAAAAAAAATAACCGATTTTATAAGAACACTTATAAATGACGTGAAGCCAAAGAAGATTTTTCAGGGCTCCCGATTAAAAAAGCCGCCTTGCGAGCGGCTTACTCAATTAACGGGACGAATGTTTGATCAATTTTCTTAAGAACGGAATCCGTTTTTTGAACTCATCAAAGCTCGTCAAGCGCCACTCCCAGTTCGGTGAGCCGATGGTGCCCGGGCGGTTCATCCGCGCGACATCCGTTAAGCCGAGAACGTCTTGGAGCGGCAGGATGGCCGTATCGGCGATGCTGTCGAGCGTCAAGGCACAGAAATTATCGGAAACACGTGGGTATTGATAACCTTTTTCATCGAGGAGCGCCAAGGTACGAGCCTTGGTCCGGCGGTCCATGTCAAGGAACCATCCCCGAATGGTTTGATTATCGTGGGTTCCGGTATAAATGATCATGTTCTCGCGGTCGGTCGAAGGCGGAAGCGGTTGTTTTTCTTTGCGTTTTTCTTTTTCGTTCGGATCGAAGTTGAATTGGACGATTTTCATGCCCGGGAAATGATAATGGTCGCGGAGGGTTAAAACTTGCGGTCGTAAATTGCCAAGGTCTTCGGCCATGATGTGGAGATGCGGATACGTGGCAAAAATCTTGTCAAAGAGTTCATAACCGGGCGCTTCCAGCCACACGCCGACTTCGGCGGTCGGGCACGAGCTGGGAATCTGCCAGTAAGTATCGAAAGCGCGAAAATGGTCGATGCGGACGAAGTCATACAAATCCGCGTTATAGCCGAGACGGGAAAGCCAGAAACGGAAGCCGTCTTTCTTCATGAATTCCCAGTTGTAAATCGGGTTGCCCCACCGTTGGCCGGTCACGCTGAAATAATCCGGCGGGACGCCCGCAATGAAGGTCGGTTTCAGCTCGCCGTCGAGCAAAAAGTTGTCTTGGTTAGCCCAGACATCGTCTGAGTCAATCCCGACATAGAATGGCAAATCGCCGACGATGGCAACGCCTTGCTTACGGGCATGGCGGCGGAGGGCGCGCCACTGCTTGACTAACGTGTACTGAATGAACATTTCATAAGCGATATCATTTTCAAACGGCTTAAGGTCGAACTTGTGGTCCTTAATCCAATTTTGCTGTTCTTTGGGCCATTCGTTCCAAATATTCAGGTTGTTATATTTCTTGATCGTGAGGAAAACGGCATAGGTATAGACCCACGGGTTAAGATTGATAAAGCGAGCATAACCCCTGTCCTTTTTAAAATGCGTAAAAGCTTCGCGGAGATGCTTGCCCTTAAACGCGCGCACCGCGTCATAGTCGACTTTGGGACTGGCTTCGTTAAAACGCGGAATTTTGCCTAAAAGGCCTTCCTTCGTCAAAAGATCCAGGCTGATATAAATCTCGTCCATGGCCTTCGAAGAATACGGTTGATAAGGGGAGGCGCCATATCCGAGCGGGTTGAGCGGCAGGCGGCAGGACTTGCCAAATTTTCGCTTGGCTCCTCCGTAATTGGTTGATGAATTGATAGGCGCTGGGCCCGAAATCGCCGACGCCGTGTCGGCTGGGAAGCGAACTGACGGCTAGTAAAATGCCTGCTTTTCTCATAAGGGTTCTCCGTTCTTACTGGATTAGTTTAGTCAAAAATTATTGAAGTATCAAGGTCGAATAACCGGCTACGGTAAGCGAGTAGACGCCGCCCGTGTTGGTAACGGACCCCGCGATGCCCAGGGTTTTAATCTGGTCGAGGATCGTCATCTGGTTGGGCAAATCCGCCGTGACAGGTTCATTTGAAAAGTTCGTGACGACGAGGATTTGGCTATTATCCTCACGAGTGTACTGAAGGGCAAAAAGGGCATCATTCAAAGTGACGGAAGCGACCGCTCCGCTGGCGATGTAGTCGTTGTAATAATTGCGGAGGGACAACACTTTTCGATAGTGATTGGTCATGGAATCAGGAATCAGCAGTAAGTCATCGACGCCCTGTGTCACTTGATTGGCCAAATTATAGTCATAACCGACCGGTGGGTTACAGGCACCCGTCGTATCGGTGCTGGACCAGATCATCGGGAGGCGTTTGCTTTGGTCGTTGCCGGAACCGCGCAGGCTGATTTCCTCGCCGTAATAGATGAAAGGCTTGCCCGGCATCAAGAGGTACGCCGAAGCCGCTAATTTACGTTTGTAATCAGCGTCAATCCCGGCAAAATAACCGGCGCTCCGCCCGAGGTCATGATTCGATAAAAACGGCGCATCGATGGCCAAGGGATTGATGGCCCTGAGGTCAGCGTTATACTCAGAAATAAAGTCTGCAAAAGCGCGACCGGTTTGGTTGTTGACCGCGCCGACCATATGTCCGGTGGCTTGCGCGACCGTGAAATTAAAGAAGCTGTCAACGCCACTATTATAGTAGGTTTGGATGTTGGCCGGGACATTATCCCATGGCCCTTCACCGACAATGTAAGCATCGCTCTTGTAGTCTTTGACCATGCTATTGAGCCAAGTCAAAAAGTCGATGTTCTTGGAGATGGACCCGGTGTAGTAACTGGTGACTGCGTCAAGGCGGAAACCCTTGACCCCTTTATCGATCCAGAAATGGCAGATGTTCGTGATTTCGTCACGCACATAGTCATTGTCGAGGTTGAGGTCCGGCATGCCGCTCCAAAAGCGGGATTCATAATAAATGCCGG
>JAPLKQ010000202.1 GCA_026387995.1 Bacillota bacterium | reverse complement strand
TTGGCATACTTTCGTTTTCTCAGATCCTTTTCTAGCTTCTTATCAATACTATTTATCGACCGTCGAATACAATTACCTGTATTTAAAAGCCAGCGACGATAATGATACGCTGAAATATTATTTGTTCGGAAAACGCGGTAATGAAGACGATTCCATCATGGAAATGTCCTATGTTAATTTTCATGTGGCCCGACCGGATAAAACGCAGATTGCCACGATGACATTCTCGCTTCGGAATCCTGTCGTGTAATTAGCGATAATCTTTTGCTATCTCTCTCACTTTTTTCCGCATTTTCAGCATCAGGCGGCATACTTTCCGTTTCGTGATCCGCATGATTTTTTCGATTTCTTCGTAACTATAGCCGAGCACGCGGTAAGCAAGCACGGCTTTTTCTTCGGGTGATAAATCGCTATCATTGGCTTCCGCAAGACGCTGTATGCTTTCATCAAAGTTGATTTCTTCGATCACATAACTACGCTGCGTGTCCATTGTTTGCGCCAGACGGAAGTTTTGTTCGCATTCGTCCCCCGCATCAAAGCTTACCGCCGTATTGAGTTGTCCGGCCCCAAATCCGTTCATCCGCCGTAAAAACCCGGTCAACTCCCTTTCCATCAGGAGTTTCCAATACGAAAAGAAACAAGATTTTTGATAATCGTAATGCTCGCAAATGAGCATCGTGGCTTCGATGGACGTTATTTTCATATCGTCGTATTCGAGCCCACAATAACGATTCCGGTTTAAGGTTTCATAAATCAAAATATCCCGAATGTCCCGGTAACGAAAAAGAAGCATTTTCAGTGCTTCTTCGTTTTGTTGGCGGACGAGGCAAACGAGTTCATCGTCGCTGACGTCATATTTCATAGAAATCCCCCTTATCGGGGAGTGCGGTTATTATAGATGTTGGCGAGCAAGACGGCCGTCGCGACCGAAGCATTGAGCGAATTAACATGGCCTGCCATCGGAATTTTTACGATGAAGTCGCTATTCTCGAGTACAAGATGACTGACGCCTTCGCCTTCGCTGCCGACGACGAGGACGACGCCCATCTTATAGTCGACGGAGCGGTAATCGGCTTTGGCGCTGCCATCGCTGGCCACCACCCAATAGCCTTTCTTCTTCAGTTCCTTAAGCGTTTGGCTCAGATTGACGACTTGGCACACCGGGACATGATCGATGGCTCCAGTAGAAACCTTGGCTACCGTGGCGTTTAAGCCGACTTGGCCGGTTTTCTTGATAATAACGCCATCGGCCCCGAAAGCGTCTACGCTGCGTAGGATCGCCCCAAAATTATGCGGGTCGTTGATTTCGTCAAGCATCACCAATAAGGGATATTTCTTCGCTTCAGCCTTGTGACATAGTTCCTCGAGAGAAACATAACGGTAATCTTCGATTTCGGCCACGATGCCCTGATGGACGCCGTGGGAGACCAACTTGTCTAATTCCTCGACACTCCTTTTTTCGGAAGTGATTTTCCGTTTGGCGATGGTCTCGATGGTCGGCCCGTCATGAAAAGACGGTGCTAAAAAAATCTTAATGACCTTTCCGTCGAGAAGCGCGCTATAAACGGTATTTCTTCCATAGATATATTGTGCCATAGGTTCCTTTTTCAAAGTCGCAGTCTAGTATCGAGAACGAAGGGGGCTAAATATCGGTGGAAACCCGAAGTTCGATTGGTTTTAAGGACGTGCGGAGCTCATCGACGAACGCGGTCGTCGTGGCTTTGCTCATATACGCAATCGTTAAAGTAACGCGCAAGCACGGCGTGTTCTGCAAAACGACCATTTGCGATTGGATATCACGGATACTGACGCCGAGATGGAAGGCGATTAAGTGAATCGTTTTTAAAACTGGCACATCCGCAGGGATGACGATGACGATTTTCGGAACGCGGCGGGAAGCCAATTTTTCAACTTTCCGTAACGAAATGAGGGTCACAAGCGCAATGCCTGTCGCCAAAGTGGCAATGACAAAGTTTCCGGAGCCGGCGGCAATGCCGATGGCCATGACAAGCCATAGCGTGGTCGCTGTCGTTAAACCTTTAATATCAGTTCCTGTCTGGATAATCGTGCCAGCGCCTAAAAAGCCGATGCCAGGAACGATTTGCGCCGCTAAGCGAGCGGGATCGCGGTCGGCAACGCTGCCGAAGAAACCATAGACGGAGATAATCGTGATGAGGGCCGAGCCGACGGAAACCAAGATGTGGGTTCTTAGACCGGCGGAATGGCCGTGATATTCACGTTCAAAGCCGATAATCCCGGATAGGATGACGGCAATAAGTAAGCTGAGGACCAAAAGCAGCAGGTTGCCCCATGGGGCGGCCAAACTGTTAAACCAATCGATGATCATTTTATCGAGGGTATCAAGTCCTGTGGATGTGAGAATGTGTAGCATAAATTTACCTTCCTTCGTTTACAAGATTTTCCGCATAATGAGTTTTAGGCGAATTTCGTCGCTGAGGGCAAAATTCTTCTCGGATTTAGCGGATAAATAGGATGAATATAACTTTTTATCCTCTTCAGTCAGAAGCGGATAATGGACATCTAAACCAAGTATAGAGAACATATCCCGCAATGTAAATAAGAGCCCTTCGGCTTTCTTGATATCGAGCGGGCGCGCTCTTAATGTCTGGTTAGCTTCCTTGATGACAACAAACAGTTCCGTCAAGGCGTTGGCTGTATTTAAATCCTCTGCTAATGCTGATAAGAATGGCTGAATCGCCGTTGCTTTTCCTTGATCGATCGTCTGGCCGTTAAGCTGTAAGGCGACCGCGAGTTGGCAATAAGCGCTTTCCATTTTGGTTAGCTCGCTGAGATTTCCAGTAATGATGTCATCGGTAAGATTGACCGGTGCCCGGTAATGGGTACCCAAGAGTAAGAGCCGGATGGCGTTGCCGCCGTACTTGGCGATAGCGTCTTTGGCAGAGATGACGTTGCCCGTGGATTTGCTCATCTTCTCGTTATTGAGGTTGATGAATCCATTATGGAGCCAGTAATGCGCGAGCTTATTGTGGTTCAGCGCTTCGCTTTGGGCAATTTCGTTATCGTGATGCGGGAACTTCAAGTCGAAGCCGCCGCCATGGATATCAATAATCTTATCGGGGAAAATTTCGTTGACCATGACCACGCATTCGGTATGCCATCCGGGACGGCCGCGTGACCACGCCGAATCCCAACTGACGCCGACGTCGGTGGCTTTCCATAAGGTGAAATCCAAAGGCGATTCTTTGGCGCTATTTTCTTCGATGCGGGCGCCGACCAGCAGGTCGTCGAGCTTCATGTTGCTGAGCGCGCCGTAATCGGGGATGGAAGCGACGCGGAAATAAACGTCGCCATTCACTTCATAAGCAGCCCCCACTTTAATCAATGCGTCAATAAAATGGATGATTTGCGGCATATATTCGGTGACGCGAGGCGTGATGTTCGGTAATCGGGAATGTATTTCTTTCGCAGCTTTTTCAAAGGTTTTGATATAGTGGTCGGTAATCGTTTTTTCCGACTTTTTTTCTTCTAGGGCTTTCGCGATGATCTTGTCGTCGACGTCGGTGTAGTTGCTGACATAAGTCACTTGGTAACCGATATATTCGAAAAAGCGGCGCAACACGTCAAAAACGACCACCGGCCGCATATTGCCGATGTGAACGTCGTTGTAGACCGTAGGACCGCAGACATACATGCTGACTTTCCCCGCATGGATCGGGGTAAAGGTTTCGATCTTATTGGTCAAACTATTATAAAGTTTGATTTCCATATTTCGGCTCCTTTAAATGATTATAGCAAAATACATAATATTTTGTTGCTATATTGTGCCTCTTTTAGATACTAAAATCAACAAAAAGATGAAAGAAAAAAGCTTTTTTATTTACGGCAGATGGCAAGTATCTCTTCGGGGGTTTCGGCAATGAAATTAGCGCCCGATTGAACCAGTTCGGCGACACTTCTAAAGCCCCAAGCGACGCCAATGGTTTTGAGACCGGCATTCTGGCCCGTGAAGATATCGACGTTGCTGTCCCCGACGAACACGGCAGTCCTTAAATCAACTTTTTGCTGCGCCAGCATTTCCAGCAACGGGCCGGCATCCGGTTTTGGTTTAGCGCCGGGCTTTTGCCCTAAAACGCCGGCAAAACGATGTCCAAAAAAGTGAAGCACGATTTCTTGGGTAAGAAAGTCAGGTTTGTTGGAATATACATAGGCTTTGATTTGATATTTCCGCAGTTCGTCAAGCAAAGAAAGAATGCCCGGATAGGGTCGAGTTTTATTTCTTTGGTTGGCGTAATACTTTGGCAAGTATGAACTTTTAAGTTTTTCTTCGTCTTGAGCCTGGTGCCCGCACTTGGCTAACGCTTGTCTCATCAAAGCATCCGTCCCATTGCCCACCATCGTCTGGATGTCCCTGACCGGTAAAGTGGGATAACCGCACTCTGTCAACGCGCCGTTGAGGGCACACGAAAGATCCTCGATCGTATCCAGGATAGTGCCATCTAAATCAAAGACCACGGTTTTAAACATAGGGACTCCTTTAAAAAAGGGCAAGCCGATGAGGGCCGCCCTTTTATTCTAGTACTTATTTCGGGAAACGTTCGCGGGGAACATACGACGTATGGAGTAACTCATGCGCCAAATGGCTGTTCGGTTTGCCTAAGTAGTTGGCGTACAGCGCCTGGACTTGGGTATTACGAGGCGATTGACGGAGGACTTGTTTCTCGTCTTCGTTATAAAGTACTTTAGCGCGTTTGGCCATGTAAGTATCCAAAATATCGAATTTCTCGTTCGGGAGGAAGGTCGGTTTCACGAACGGCTGTCCGCCGCCGTTGATGCAGCCGCCGGGGCAACCCATGATTTCAATGAAGTGATATTTGGATTGGCCGGCTTTGATTTGTTCGAGGATCGGTTTGGCATTATGCATGCCGGAGACCACCGCAACGTTCAAAATCGTGCCGTTGATATCAAGTCTGGCTTCTTTTATGCCTTCTAAGCCCCGTACGGCCTCAAACTTGATCAGTTCGTGTTCTTTTCCGGTCAGGACGAAATAGGCCGTGCGAAGGGCCGCTTCCATCACGCCACCGGTCACGCCGAAGATAACGCCGGCGCCCGTGTATTCGCCGAGGAAGTCTTGGTCAAAGGCTTCTTCCGGTAATTTGTTCCAGTCCATGCCGCTCCGCTTGATCATCTTGGCGAGTTCGCGCGTCGTGAGTACGGCGTCGACATCGGGAATATGGTCTTTGTTAGCGTTCTGCGGACGGGTCTTCTCATATTTCTTGGCCGTGCACGGCATGATCGAGACGACGAAGATGTCTTTCGGGCTAAGAAAGTTCTTTTCGGCAAAATAGGATTTGGTGAGCGCCCCCATCATTTCATGAGGCGATTTGCAGGTGCTGACGTGCGGAATCAAATCTGAATAGAATAATTCAAGATAATTGATCCAGCCTGGCGAACAGGAGGTAATCATCGGAAGCGTTCCGCCGCTATTGATGCGGGTTAAAAGCTCGGTGGCTTCTTCCATAATCGTCAAGTCGGCAGCAAAGTTGGTGTCATAAACACGGTAGAAACCAAGACGGCGTAAGGCGGCGACCATTTTGCCGGTGCCGGCCGTGCCGATCGGCAGGCCGAATTCTTCGGCAATGGCAGCGCGGACGGCGGGTGCCGTCTGGACGATGACTTTCTTGCCTTGGCGAATCGCTAAATCGACAGCGCCAATCTCGCTTTTCTCGCTGAGGGCGCCGGTTGGGCACACGTTGATGCATTGACCGCAGTAAATGCATGGGACTTGGTCGAAGGGTTTATTGAAGGCGGGACCGACAATGGTTTTGAACCCGCGGTTCTGGAAGGCTAAAATGCCGGTGCCTTGGGCTTCGTTGCAGCGGATGATGCAGCGGCCGCAGAGGACGCACTTGGACATATCGCGGACGATGGA
>JAPLKQ010000109.1 GCA_026387995.1 Bacillota bacterium | reverse complement strand
CCGGATATCCTTCGCCGACGCGGCAACTTTTTAAAGGACAAACTAAGACCAACGGATTATTCTCAGCCGAGTCTTTCAGGACCACGCCATAATGCCGGTAAGAGAATTCGGCGTTTACATTCACGCCCCAGTCAAACTCGAAGACCTCGCCACGGTTCAGTCGGTAGCAGACTTTGTAACTTTCGGCGATGGAGATATATTCGATCTGTCTCTTGACCCATTCCAATTGGGCTTTCAAATTATTCATAACGGTATAACGATTCTGGTAGGTTCTCATGCGGTATGGGCTTTGCTCATATTTGGGTCGGTAAACACGGTCGTCAAAATTTTCATCATTCATTTTTCAATTCCTCAGCATAAAAATAGAGATAGAATCTAGGTTTTTGTCCCACCACAATAAAAAAAGCCCAAATTTTTGGGCTTTATGGAATGAATTTTTTACTCATTTACTTATTATTGACAAGCTTTTTAGCAAAATAGAGGGCTAACTCAATGAGCGCGATCAGGATAATGGCCAGTATGCCATAGCCATACATGTCAACATACTTGGGAGCGTCATAAGCCAGTTTGATTGCCGTCCCGATTCCGTGCATACGGCCATCGCCAGCGAGAATCTCGCTCATGATCTCGACTTTCATCCCTAAACCCAGACTTTGAAAAATACCAAGGACGACATAAGGCGCTGTCAAGGGAACACGAACCCGCATGATTGACTTAAGTTTTTTCTCACCCTCGATTTTCAATGAGTCACGAATGCCGTCGTCAATGTGATTGATACCGGCGACCATCGATTCATAAGAAATCGGGAAAACAACGAGGAAGACGATATAATAGGGCGCGTTTGAAAACCGGAAAAGCGCTAAGAAGATGAGCATGACCGCGGCGGTCGGAAGCGTCCGGAGCGTCATCATGAGGGGTTTAAGGAAATACTGGAGTTTCTTATAAACGCCAGCGACAATGCCAAGCAGACTGCCCACGATGAATGAAAGGCCGAAACCGACGATGAGCCGGCTTAAAGATCCAAATAGATTTTCATAGGTGGCCGACTCAGAGAGCAAGATACCTAAGTTTGCGAACGTATAGATGGGAGAGGGAATGAGCGCGGAATGGACGATCCATGACAAGAACCACCACATCGCCACCACAAAAACAATGCCAAAAACCACGAGGATGATTTTATAGTTTTGTTTCCAGAAAGCGCGGAGTGATTTCATGCTCTTCCTCCCGAAAAATCAGTTACAAGTAAAGGTCGAGGAATACGTCTTCAGAGACTGTCGGTAAACCGACTGAAGTATAGTACGCATTGACATCGATGCCGCCGATCGTCAGACCCAGACCATTGGCGCCACCGGCTTGAACGCCAGCGAACATCGCGGCATTAAATCCGAAACGGGTTAATTGATCGTTAGGCGTTCCATAGTCATTCAAAGCATAGACCACCGTGCTTGGGTCATCGATTGATGTTTCGATGGCTTCATCGATGGTATCGAGTAAATAACTGAAAGCAATCGGATGGACCGCATACACGTCATTGCGAACAAAGACCCCCGCTTGCGGAAAACCATTTTGACCAGTTAAGTCAAACCATGATTGCTGAATGTCAGCGACGATTTTGATTTTTCCGTAGGTCGCCGCCGCCGTATTGTTCATGGCGTTAAAGAGCGCGGGTTGGGCAATGAAAACATAGTCGACCGCTTCTTGGTTATAGGTACCATTCACAAGGACAGTCAACGCATCCGAAACACTGGTCACGTAAACCGTATTATCGACAAAATCCGGGTACAGTGCTTTATAAATAGTATCCGGCGTTCCGTTTTGGCCAAAAT
>JAPLKQ010000092.1 GCA_026387995.1 Bacillota bacterium | reverse complement strand
GGTCTCATCGTTGGCTTTTCGAATGTAGGCCTATGGCCGCGTTTCGTCGGTGGCGTGATTCTGGCCTTGGCCATTGTGTTAACGCAATATTTCTCCACCATCCAACGCCGTTCCATCCGCGGGAACGAAGAGTTCGTCCGCTGGAAAGCGTTCAAGAAATTCCTCACCGAATTCAGCAACATCAAAGACTATCCGATGCCTGGCATCGTGGTCTGGGAACACTACATGGTGTACGCGATTGAATTTGGCATTGCCGACTTAGTCGAAGCGCAACTACGCTTCAAATACAAAGAGCTTGGGCTCGAGAACGAAATCAATAACGGGACCTATCTCCGTTACCATGGTTTCTACTCGTTATATAACTACCACTTCATGAACTCGATGGTCGTCGCTCGGACGGTCGTTGCGCAAGCCCAAGCAGCCCGTGCGGAAGCTCAGCGTAGTAACTCAGCCCGCGGAGGTGGCGGCATGTTTGGCGGCGGCGGCGGCTTTGGCGGTCACATTGGTGGCGGCGGAGGCGGCGGGCATTTCCGCTAAAAAGCTTGGTCTATCCGTTATTTATTTTTGCAGACAATAATGATATGCTGTTAATGTTACTAAAAAAGGAGTGACAAATATGATTACATTAATTACTATTGGTGGCTGGATTGCTATCGCCGTTGTCGGATTATTCCTTCTCTTAATCGTGGTTCTGATCGGTTGGGCCATTGGTACCTACAATAAATTGGTCATGGGCCGTAACAAGGTCAAGAATTCCTGGTCGCAAATCGACGTTCAATTAAAACGCCGCTTCGATTTAATCCCGAACATCGTGGAAACCGTTAAAGGCTACGCCACGCATGAAAAGAGCATCTTCGAAGAATTCGCCAAAGCCCGTAAACTTTATGATACCGGCAACAGCGAAGGCAACGTCGGCAAGATGGCGGAAGCCAACTCGCAACTGACCAAACTCGTTGCGCTGACCGTCGAGCAATATCCGAACTTAAAAGCGGACGTTCAATTCATCAAGCTCCAAGAAACGCTTTCCGATACCGAAAACAAGATCGCTTTTGCCCGTCAGTTCTACAATGACGTGGTCTTAAGCTTCAACAACCTGCGCGAAGTATTCCCGAGCAATATTATCGCCAACATGTTCGGTTTCAAGGAAGCCGAATTATTCAAACTCGCTTCCGAAGAAGAAAAAGAAGCTCCGAAAGTCAAATTCTAACCTCATCACTGACTTGTAGCCCCGCTCTGGCGGGGCTTTTTCTTTAACTTGAATTCAGGCGTCGTCTCATTTACTATTAGTAAGGTATGAGGAAGAAATAATGGCGAACCGCATCTTTAAAAATGAATCTTCTTTCTTCGGTAAAATCGAAGCCCTTTATTGGCGCTTTTGGGCCCAACAATGGTTTCGTTTTCTTTTAATCGGCGCCCTCAATACCGTGGTCGGCTATGTCGTCACCTTATTGATCCGTTGGTATGTGCTTCCGATATGGAACCTTCCCAACACCCTTGGGCCCTATCACTGGCTCTTCTTCCCAATCCTCATTGACCTTCCAAACCTCATGATGTTCGTCCTGTTATTCACTTATTCCTACACCATGCAAGCCCTCTTCGTCTTTAAGACCAAATGGGTCTGGCACCGCTGGATTCTTTATCCCTTATCGTCCATCCCGAATTTACTCCTGCAGCAATTCTTCATCTTCGTCTTTGGGACGTGGCTCGGCCTTGACTACCGTATCTCGTATGCCCTGGCCGGCATTGCCCCGATCCCGTTTATGTACCTCATCAACATGCTCCTCGTTAAACCGCTTAAGAAGAAAGCAAAACCCATAGAGGATAAAGAAATACCCACGAAGTAAACAAAAGCCCCACCGCATGCCGGAGGGGCCTTTTTTTATTAATGTTTTTATTTTGCCAAGTCTAATTTTTCAATCTGTGCCTCATAGGTGTCGATTTGCGCTTCGACGTTGAGTTCGGCAAATTGGTTCATGTATAAGTGATGGTAAATGCCATCTTTCGCAAGCAGTTCGCGGTGCGAGCCGTCTTCGACGATGAGGCCGTTACTCATGACCAGGATGCGGTCGCAGTCCACCACGGTCGATAACCGGTGGGCGATGATGACCGAGGTCCGGCCCTTCATGACTTTCCGCAGGGCGTTCTGGATGAGCGCTTCGGTTTCGGTGTCGATGCTGCTGGTGGCTTCATCGAGGATCATGATGGCGGGGTCACGGACGATGGCGCGGGCAAATGATATCAGTTGTTTCTGGCCAACCGAGAGTTCGTTGCCGTTACTCTCTAAGACGGTGTCATAACCTTTGGGCAAGGACATGATAAAATCATGGACTTCGACGGTTTTGGAAGCCTTGATGATTTCTTCTTCCGTGGCATCGAGTTTGCCGTAGCGGATGTTATCCCGTATGGACCCTGAGAAGATGAACGGGTTCTGCTGCACGAAGCCGATGCTATGACGGAGCCAGCCGACGGAACGGGTACGGTAATCGACGCCGTCAATGAGGAGCTCACCTTTGGTGGGTTCATAGAACCGGCACAAAAGGTTGACCGTCGTGGATTTGCCCGAGCCGGTCTCGCCGACGATGGCGATGCTTTCGCCCTGCTTGATTTTGACGTTCATGTCATGGATGACTTCGGTATCTTTTAAGTAGGAGAAACTGACATTCTTGAATTCAATCTCGCCTTTTATTTTTTCGTAGTTGGCGAGCTTGCCGTCAAAGAGGCCGCCATACTTGGCTTCGACTTCTTTGGTATCGACGATTTCCGGTTTCGTCTCGATGAGCGAGAGGATTTTCTCGACCGAGGCCTGCGTCCCCATCATGTCGCCAAAGACTTCCGAGAATTCTTGGATGGGGTTATAGATTTGGCCGACGAAGCCGATGAATAAGATGAATAAGGAAATATCGACGATCATTTCCCCGTCGATGATTTGCGGCGAGAGGAATTGATAACCGAAGTAGATGATGGCGGCCGTCGTGAGCGCGGCTACGATGCTCACGGAAGGCTGGAAGAAAGCCTGAGCCCAACCGGCCTTATAGTATTTCTTATTGACGTCATGGATGATTTCGCTCGATTGGTCATAAACGTTGCCTTCGATGGCTAGCGTCTTGATGGTCTTCGACCCAGCGATGCACTCGGCGAGCCAAGCGACGAAACTGGAATAGGCGGCCCGGGCGACGCGGTTAAGATTCAAGAGGATCCGTTCAAAGAACGGGGCGATGATCATGATGAGCGGCGTACTCGCTAAAATGATGAGCGACATCTGCCAACTGACGGCGAACATGGTGATGAGCGTCAAGACCAAGTCAAAGGTAATCCAGACCATCCGGATGATGCCCCACGACAAGATGTCGCTGATCTTGCTCGTGTCGTTCTGCATCCGGGCAATGAGCCACCCGCTGCTGGTCCGGTCGAAATAGGAGAAAGACAGTTCCTGGACGCGCCGGAAGGAGTCGCGGCGTAACGCCAGCATGATTTTCATTTCAAAGTAGTTGGTGAGGAAGAAGGTCACGAAAATGGAAACGGAACGGATGAGAATGCCGCCGAGAAGGATTAAGCCATATTGCAGGAAAGTGACCTTGAAGGCAATCCCGAAATAGAAGGTGACGTTGATGACGATGTCGTTGATGCCAAGGCCTAAGACGTTATTTTGGATTGCGCGGATAGCCGCCCGGTTCATTAACGGAACGAAGGACTGGTCGTGAAACGACGTGAAGAACATACATAGGAAAAGCGGTAAGAGAAGATACCAACTTTGAAGGGCATAGTAAAAGATCTTTTTCCATACGCCCAAATTGAGCTTATCGGCGATTTTTTCTTCTTCGTATGAAAAACGTCCCATCGGTATCTCCTTTCTAGACCATGCGGGTCTGAATGTCGTAGATGCGTTTATAGAGCCCCTCTTGCTTGAGGAGTTCTTCGTGGGTGCCCTCTTGCGAGATATGCCCGTCTTCAAGGACGATGATGCGGTCGGCGTCTTTCGCCGTGGCCACGCGGTGCGTGATAATTAGGGTCGTGGTGTTGGCTTGGCGGGCTTTTAGGGCCGAGCGGATGTGAATGTCGGTTTCGGTGTCAACGGCGCTTAAAGAGTCGTCAAACACTAAAATCGGGGCATTGTTGATGATGGTCCGGGCGATGGCGAGGCGTTGTTTCTGGCCGCCGGAAAGAGTGATGCCCTTTTCGCCGACGGGCGTGTTATAGCCTTCCTTAAAGGAAAGGATGTTGTTATGGATGTCGGCGATTTTAGCGGCGCGGATGATCTCTTCTTCGGTGGCGTCTTTATTGGCGACTTTTAGGTTATTGATGATGGTCTTGCTGAAAAGAAAAGGTTCTTGTAAGACGGTGGCGATTTCTCTCCGTATATGTTCTTTCGAGATGTTCTTCAGTTCATGGCCATCGATTTTGATTGAGCCTTCAGTGTAGTCGTATAAGCGCGTCAAAAGGTGGCTGAGGGTGGATTTGCCACTGCCGGTTTTACCCATGATGGCAATGGTCTCGCCGGCTTTGACGTCGAGATTGATGTCTTTGAGTACCGTCTCATCCCCATCGTCATAATGGAAAGACATATGCTCGATTTGGATGTGGCCTTTGATCTCCGGGCGTTCACCGCTTTCGATATCTTCCAGAGGTTCATTAAGAATCAGGTTGATGCGGTCCATCGAGACGACGGCGCGCGCCAAATTCGAGAGGGTCATGGCTACGTCGCGGACCGGCCAGACGATCATTGAGACGAAACTAAACGCCACAACTGTCGTGCCGATCGAGATGTCGCCGATGACGGCAAGGTATAAACCGAATAACGTCGTTAAGACGATTTGCCCGAAGACAAAGACGTCGCTGCTCGAAAAGAAGAAGGAGGACATCTTCCGCCAATGGATGAATTTC
>JAPLKQ010000213.1 GCA_026387995.1 Bacillota bacterium | reverse complement strand
TTTTTCTCGCGAAGATTGGTGAGGGCGCGCCCGGTTAGAATCTTATGGGTATAGCATTGATGGCCCACATCAAAAAGGATTTTATCCTTTTGGATATCGAAGGAACGGTGAAGGGCGATGGTCAACTCCACCACGCCAAGGTTGCTGGAAAGGTGGCCGCCATAATGTGCGGTCGCCTCAATGATTTCCTGGCGGATGTCGGACGCCAAAGACTGCAATTCAACCTTGCTCAAGGTTTTCACGAATTGCGGATTCTCGATATGTTTGACGTCAAACTTGGTTGTGACCATAATGCTCTCTTTTTATACTAAATAATGACTAGAAGTAAACTATTCTTTTGCGCTAGTGACTTTGTCACTACCGATAATGACTGCGACTTTCGCTTCGGCTTCGCTTAAAGCGCCTTCAAGAAGCTTAATGATCGCGATGCCCTCATCGAACAAGGCAATGCTTTCGTCGAGGGAAAGGGTCTTGGTCTCCATTGTTTTCACAATGACATCAAGGCGGGATAACTTTTCTTCAAAATTAAGTTTAGTCTTTTCCATGATGTTTTTCCTTTGCTAAGACGGTACTCGTTATTGTACCATCTTTAAGAATCGTTTTCATTAATTGTGATGGGCTTACCTCAGCGATCGAGGAGATGATTTTTCCGTTGGCATCGGTCACATAACTATAGCCCCGTGAGAGAATCGAGCGTGGATCAAGGGCGGCCAAGTGCGCGGAGAGCTGTTCGGTCTGCTGCTGGCGGGCTTTTAACCGGTTTGACATGGCCAGAATCAAGTTGCCTTTGAGATGCCCGAGTTCGACGATTTTTTCGTGATACATGATGCCGGGATTAATGAAAAAAGGCCTAAATTTTATGCTTTTTACGGTTTCTCGTATCGTTTCGATGCGACTTTGGATGTTGGCATACAGACGTTCGCGGTCACTGTCGAGGGTCGACTCGATCTCACGTCGGTCCGCGGTCGCCATCTCCGCCGCGCCGGTGGGCGTGCTGGCACGTTTGTCAGCGGCAAAATCACATAAGGTGACATCGATTTCGTGGCCGACGGCCGAGATGACCGGGATCTTGCTGGCGGCGACTTCGCGGACAAGGGCTTCATCGTTAAATGCCGAGAGGTCTTCGTTGGCACCACCGCCACGGCCGATAATAATCGTGTCGAGCGTATAGGTTTGAGCAAGTCTGAGCGCACGGACTAAATCTTTTGGGGCGTTCTCGCCTTGGACGAGACTGGGAAAGACCATGATTTCGCAAAGCGGATAACGCCGATGGATATTGAACATCATATCCTTAGCGGCAGCGCTTCCCTTGGCGGTCACGATGCCAATGGCTTCCGGATAGATGTTAAGTTCACGTTTCCGGCTTTCATCGAATAAACCTTCAGCCGCTAATTTCTTTTTTAACTTTTCAAGTTCGAGGAGCTGTTTGCCAACCCCAAAGAGCGACATTTCGGAGACATAAATCTGGTAACTGCCGTTGGCCGAGTAGATGGAGATTGAGCCAAAAACAATGACTTCGTCGCCATCTTTGACGGGGAAGGCCAGCTTGGCGGCTTCTTTCGCAAACATGACAGCCGAAAGGCGGGACTCTTCGTCCTTCAAAGTGAAATAATAATGGCCAGATATATGTTTTTTGAGGTTTGAAACCTCACCTTTGATGTACAGGGAATGAAGGGTCGGCGTCGAGTCGATCAGGGCTTTGAGATAGCGGTTTAAACTGGAGACGGTATAAAAGGGCGCTTCTTTGCTCATAGCATGGAATCCAAGATGGCGTTCACGAACTTGTGTTCGCCGTCATCCAGATATTTTTTGCTCAGTTTGACCGCAATATCGATCACGACGACCTTGTCGACGTCTTTAATATAACGATAGTGGGAAACGCTCAATAGCAGGATGGCCTGCATCACGCGGTTTAAGCGCGGGAATTTCCACTTCTTCATGTTGGCTTGCAGCTCTTCGACAATTTCGGTTTGGTGGACTAACGCTTTGACGACCACTTCTTTAAGATAGAGGTCAGCTTCGTCATAAGGGACTTCCAATAAGTCTGAAGTCATCGTCTGGATATCGTATTCCAGCCCCATGTTCTGATAGGTCAGGGCATCATAAATAAGGATCATCGCTTTTTCGTGCAAACTGTTTCTCGATGTTTCCATAGGGTACCCCTCCTCGCGTTTAGTATTCTAACATAAAAAGGCGGGATTAGTATATTGTTTATATACTATTATTCTTTATTGAACTTTTTCTCGACGGCAAGAACGGAATAATACGCAAAGAGCGAAAGCATGATGGCAATCATCAGCATCGCGTGGATGAAGATGGACGTCAGGTAGCTGCTGTTCGAAGGCGATATGAAAATGAAGAGCACGATGAAATCTAAGAAATAGGCCGCGGCGCCGGTAAAAAGAAACGCTTTGTGCCCCAAACTGGCGAAGTATCCGACGGCGGCGAAGGCAACGCCGCTAGCGACGGCGATCACTACGATGATGATTTTCAGTAACGG
>JAPLKQ010000151.1 GCA_026387995.1 Bacillota bacterium | reverse complement strand
CCGACTAAACGTATTTTTTGTCCCTGATAATTGCGGTCAAAGAGTTTCATCGCGTGGTCGAAGATCGTATCAAAGTCATTAATGGGTTCTTCGAAACTAATCGACCGGTTATGCACTTTAAAGTCCGCATCTTTAACGACAATTTGGATGGTCTTCCCCTTTTTCTTGTCGCTGATTGCCCGTTCACTCACTTCGTGAGAAAGCGCCGATATCATGCTTTTTATCTCGTCGTAGTCATCGGTGTCAGTCATGAAGGTACTGGAGTTTCCCACGGACTTGGGATCGGACGGTTCCACTGTCACTTCATCGCTTCCGTATCCTTGAACCCAGTCCTTGAGTACATAATAAAACTTTCCGAGCAGGTTTTTAATCTCAATATCATCGCGGGTGGCTAAATCGCCGATGGTCTTGACGCCGATGGCTTCTAAACGGGGGTAAGTCTTTTTGCCGATGCCGTACATATCCTTTATTGGTAAAGGATAGAGTTTCTCTTTAAGGTCACGCCGGCGAAGAATCGTTATCCCCATCGGCTTTTTCATGTCGCTGGCCATTTTGGCCAAAAATTTGGTCGGCCCGACGCCAATCGAACATTTGAGTTGCGTTTCGTTGAGTAAAGAAGTCTGTAAGTCCTTTAAATATTGTTCGACGTTCTGGACACCTTTGAGAGCATCGGTCAAATCCGCGTAGCATTCGTCGATAGAGGCCGGTTCGACGATTTTCGAGTATCGGCTCACAAAAGCGAATAATTCGCGCGAGAGCCGGCTGTAGAGCTCAAAATCGGGGTGTTTGATAATAACGCTTGGGCAAAGGCGCTTGGCCATATAGGTCGGCATCGCGGAATGGATGCCATAAGCGCGGGCTTCATAGGAAGCTGTCGACACGATGCCACGCCGGCCAATCCCGCCGACAATCATCGGTTTTCCGACAAGCGATGGGTCGCGTATTTGCTCAGCGGTCGCGAAAAAGGCGTTTAAATCGATATGCATGATGATACGACTCATATCGACCACCCCTATTTCTCTAGTTTCTATTATATAGACGGGGGATGATCAAGACAAATAAAAAGGCGGTCGAACCGCCGATTTATAAATTAATAGAATTTCTTCAATTTGGCAACGACGTCAAGGACATTGACTTTCATCTCGTCGAGCTGTTCCTGAATGGTCGCGTGTTTGACGAACGCGTCTTCCACGGTGACCATGATAATTCATCTCGCTGAGTGCGGCAGCGACCGCATTGGCAAAGCCAAACCGCGTCGCATAGGCATCATGGATGATGATGTTATCGAAAACCGTCAATGATTCGAGCATGGCAAGGTCAAGCGGCTTTTGATAGATGGCATTCACCACCGTGACTGGCATCGTCTCGTCTTCTAAAGCTTTTAAAATCTTGGGGACGATCGGCCCGAGCGTGATGAGGGCGGCTTTTGTATCTTTTTCATGGCGTTCGAACTTCCATTGGCCATACGGGAGTTCAATGAGGCAGTCACTATCGGAAATCGGCAAGAAATCACGCGGGTAACGGATTGCAAAAGGTCCATGATGTTTGAAAGATTCCGCGAGTAAGGTCCGGGCTTCATCGGCGCGTGAGGCCATGCAAACCGTGACATTCGGCGTCGCCAGCAAGAACGACTCATCATAGATGCCCTGATGGGTTTCGCCATCCGGCCCCACTAACCCGGCACGGTCAATCAAGAAGGTGCAATCGAGATCTTGGCGCGCGATATCGTGGCTGAATTGGTCAAAGGCCCGTTGCAGGAAGGTTGAATAGATGGAGACAATCGGTTTCTTGCCCGCGAGGGCTAATCCGCTGGCCATCGTGACGGCGTGCTCTTCAGCAATGCCGACGTCGTGGCAACGGGTTGGATAAGCTTTGAATACAGCTTCAAGGCCAGAACCTTTTCCGGTGGCGGGAGTCACTAAATAGGTGGCTTCGTCGAGGGCCATGGCATCGACAAGAAAGTTGCTGTAAAGATGGCTCCAGGAGATTAAATTCGGGTGGTTTCCTTTAGGAAGCCCGGTTTTTATGTCGAACGGGGTGACGCCATGCCAGTAGCCGGTTTTGTCGTTTTCGGCGAGCGCATAGCCTTTGCCTTTAATGGTCTTCACGTGGACGATGACGGACTTGCCGCTGCGCTTGGCTTGGGCAAACGCCTTATCGAGGGCTTTGAAGTTATGGCCATTGATGGGGCCGATATAACCAAAGCCGAGTTGCTCAAAGAGGTTGCTCGGGGAGATATGGCTAAAGAGTTTATCCTTCAGCTTGGAAGAAATTTTAAAAAGGTGATAACCAAAGCGGGTTTTAAACATGATGCGTTTGTAGGAGGCTTTGCTTTTTAAGTAGCCGGGCGAGAAGCGGATGCGCTTGAGGAAACGGGACAAAGCGCCGACCGGTTGGCCAATCGACATTTCGTTGTCATTTAATACGATAATAACTTTGTTATTAGATTGTCCGAGGTTGTTCAGCGCTTCAAAGGCCATGCCGGACGAAATGGAGGCATCGCCGATGACGGCGACGATATCAAAATGCTCGTTGTTGAGATCGCGTGCCAACGCCATGCC
>JAPLKQ010000152.1 GCA_026387995.1 Bacillota bacterium | reverse complement strand
TCACCGCGGTCTCAAATCGCAGAACGTCTTCCTTTACCCTGGAGTTGAGATGATTATTGAAGATGCCACTGACAAGGCGACCATCATTGCCAAACTCGATTCGGAAATCCTCACGCTTGAGAATGAAGTCAAGCGTTGCCAAGGCATGCTCAGCAATCCTTCCTTTGTCTCAAAAGCGCCGGCCGAAAAAATTGCTGCCGAAAATGAAAAACTCGGAAAATATCAGACTCAACTTGCTTTAGTTAAGGAAAAACGTTCAAAACTATAAAGTTCCAACCCTTTGTTTGAGGGGCAAGATGCCTCCTTTTTGACCTACTAATTTGGCAAGGAGGAATTTTTATGATGATAAAGCTTACAGAGTTGGAAATGGCCCATGTCATTGGCGGAGAGATTATCACGCTGACAGCGGTGATGGCCATTCTCGTCATTGCCATTGCCGCGGTGATTGTCTACCGGCTTTTCATGTCAAGCAAGGGCAGTGCATCAATCCCCGGCGGTTTCAAGTTTGAGTGGGCATGACCAGAATTAAGGATTTGCCCTTGAACGAGCGACCACGTGAAAAAGCGCAGAAATACGGAATTGCCAGTTTGTCAACGAATGAGATTTTGGCCTTGATTATCGGCAGTGGCGTGAAAAACATGTCGGCGATTGATATCTCACAACATTTGCTTGATGATTACCGTGGATTGGCCTCGCTGATTACGGTTTCCTACAAAAATCTTGTCAAGCAGAGAGGCCTCAGTGTCGGAAATGCTTATAAATTGATGGCTGCCTTCGAACTCATCAAACGCGTCGAAAAAGCCAACGCCGATGAAGACACGGTGTTTCGGAATTCAAAAGAAATTTTTGCCAAATATCGAGTCGAATTCTCTTCCGCCCCGCAGGAATTGCTCTTGTTGATTATGCTGAATCGCAGCAACAAAGTAATCAAGGAAGAGGTCATATTCAAAGGCATGATTTCGACAATGTTGATTTCATTTCGGGAAATCTTCGTCAAACTGTTCGTGAACGATGCGATTAAATTCGTGCTTGTCCATAACCATCCGGGAGGCAGCGTCGAACCGTCGAAAGAGGATATCGCGACCACGATAAACATCAGGAACGAAGCCGCAAAACTCGGCCTTGAACTGCTGGATCACATCGTGATTGCGAATCATGCGTATTACTCGATGTCTGAACATTTTCTGATTTGAGGGTAGCCCCATGAAAAAAAGTGCTGAAATTTGGCACTTTTTTCGTATTTCCGAGTATAATGATTAGGACAGAACTTGATTCTGTTGACTAAGTAAAGCATAAAAAAGGTAACTAACGAATCTAACGATTGACCTTGCTAGCGAGTCTGAGTGAATTTAATAACCAGGAGGTGCACTATGTACGCAATCATCGAAACCGGTGGAAAACAAATCAAAGTGGAAGTCGGCCAAAAAATCTATGTTGAGAAACTAGACGTAACGGCCGGAGAAAAATACACTTTTGACAAAGTTCTTCTTGTCAGCGGCACAGCCACTTCGGTTGGCGTTCCCTATGTTCAGGGCGCTACCGTCGTCGCTCATGTCGAAAAACAAGGCAAGAGCCGCAAAATTCGGGTTTTCAAGTACAGAAACAAGACGAATGAACGAAAGACCCAAGGTCATCGTCAACCGTATACTTGTTTAGTCATTGAAACCATCAACGCTTAATTATGATCAAAGTCACTTATGTGACGAATAACGGTAAATTCGTTTCGCTCTTGGTCGAAGGCCATGCGCAGTTCGCAAAAAAAGGTGAAGACCTTGTATGCGCCGGCGTCAGTGCCATCGCCATCGGCGGCCTGAATGCTCTGACGGCGCCGGATGACTTCGAAATTGAAGTCAATGAAGCTCACGTCAGCGTTAAAGCCACCAAAGCAATTACAAACCATGACGAGATAGTGCTCCAAAGCGTTCTCATTCAACTAGAAACCGTCGCGGACAGCTATCCCAAATTCGTTAAGATCAACAAATAAATTGAAAGGAAGTGGACATCTATGAAGATGTTTAAACTAGATTTGCAACTCTTCGCCAGTAAAAAAGGCGTCGGCTCGACTCGAAACGGCCGCGACTCTGCTGGTAGACGTCTTGGAAGCAAACTCGGAGACGGACAATTCTGCACAGCCGGATCGATTATTTATCGGCAACGCGGAACGAAGATTTATCCAGGGACCAACACCATGCGTGGTGGAGACGATACGATCTTCTCAACCAAAGACGGCATCGTTAAATTTGAACGCTGGGGTAAAGACAGAACCCGCGTTAGCGTTTACGAAATCGTCGAAGCTATCGAAACACCCGTTGAAGCTGCCAAATAATAAAGTAAAGACCACGATTATGTGGTCTTTTTTTTACTTTTTTTGTATAATATAAGCATAAAAGGTAGTGAATATAAATGAAACGAATTTCAATCGTTGTCCCAATGTATAACGAAGAAGAAATGATTCCGGTGTTTTTTGAACGGATTAACAAAGTCATCGCCGGACTTCCGCAATATCTTTTCGAGCTCGTCGTCGTGAATGATGGCAGCAAAGACCAGACGCTCAAATTACTGCTTGAGCAACAGAAAAAACAAACCAATTTAGTCGTGGTGGCTTTAAGTCGTAACTTTGGCCACGAACCCGCCGTTTGCGCCGGTCTCAAGACCGCGACCGGCGAAGCCGTCATCCCGATGGACGCGGATATGCAGGACCCTCCGGAAATCATCGGCGAGTTACTTGCCAAATTTGAAGAAGGCTACGAGGTCGTCAATGCCCGCCGCGCTTCCCGCAAAGAAGACAGTTTCATGAAGCGTTATACCGCCGCGAAATTCTACGCTTTATGTGGAAAAATGTCCG
>JAPLKQ010000002.1 GCA_026387995.1 Bacillota bacterium | reverse complement strand
AGAACGTCGGCGACGTCATCCTGCAGCGCTTCCCGGTTTCGGCCATTATTGGCCTGATTTCATCGGCTTTAGCCATTTTATTCGGCGTCGTCTTCGGATCGCTCGCCGCCGTCTATCACAATAAATGGATTGATAAGACCATCATGGTATTCTCGACGGCCGCCGTCGCGATGCCAAGTTTCGTCATCGCCACGATCTTGCTGCTCAGTTTCTGCGGCGTGAACGGCATCCTGCCGATCGGCGGGGATACCTGGCAAGGGCTCATTCTCCCCATCGTCGCCTTAATGATGTATCCGGCTTCTTATGTCACTCGCTTAACCCGCTCCAGCACGCTGGACGTCCTATCGCAGGACTATATACGGACGGCCCGCGCCAAAGGCGTCAGTTTTGTCAAAGTCATCTTTAAGCATTCGCTCCGCAATGCGCTCACCCCGGTCGTTACCTATGCCGGGCCGATGATCGCTTACGTTGTCACCGGAAGCTTAGTCGTTGAACGGATTTTCGGGGTTCCCGGCATCGGGGCTTTATTTGTCAACTGCATCACCAACCGCGACTACACGATGATCATGGGAACGACCATTTTCTTGACCGTGCTCGTCATCGTCATGATTTTACTCAGCGATATCTTATACAAGATTATTAACCCTCGCGTGAGTTTTGATTAGGAAAGGGAACTATATGAGTGAACCGAAATTTAAAAAGAATCCCTTTTCGCTCCAGCTCGACGTGAGTAAATTTGAACTCGCGACCGAAGAGGAAAAAGCCCAGCAGCAGAAGATGCGGCCTTCCGTTTCGTTCTGGAGAGACGGCCTCCGCCGTTTCCGCAAGAACAAAATCGCGATGGCCTGCACCATCATCATTGTTTTTATCGCGCTGGTCGTCATATTCGTCCCGATTTTCTATCCTTATTCATACTCACAGCAACTCGGCGTCCGTCCGTTTATGCCCGTCGACGACAGTTACAACAACCTCGCTCCGTTTGCCTATGGCACGACCGAGCAAACGCTCAGGGCCGCCGGTCAGAACATCTGGCCGCATATCTTTGGTACCGATGACCTCGGACGCGACTACTTTATCCGTATCTTGGTCGGCACCCGCATCTCGCTCCTCGTTGGCTTCTTTGCCAGTATCATCGTCCTCATCATCGGCGTCATCTATGGCAGTATCTCCGGTTATTTCGGCGGTAAGGTCGACCTCGCGATGATGCGTGTCGTCGATATCATTTATGCCTTACCGGACATGATTATCATCATTCTCCTTTCCGTCATTCTCAAAACCACGCTGGGGACAATCATCGCCGGCACGGTGCTTGAAGAACTCGGCACTGGCATGATTTCGATTTTCATCGTCTTCGGACTTCTTTACTGGGTCGGCATGGCCCGTCTCATCGTACCGAACAGCGTATCCGTCATCATCATTTCCGCCTGCTTGCAGATTCCGTCCGCCATCTTCACCGAAAGTTACCTGAGCTTCCTCGGCTTAGGCGTCAGCATCCCGATGCCGTCGCTCGGTAGCCTGGCCAGCGATGCCCTCGGCAGCGTCTTCTCCTATCCGCATCGTTTGATCATCCCCGCGCTCGTCATCTGCTTGATCGTCTTATCCTTTAACCTCTTCGGCGATGGGCTCCGCGATGCCTTCGACCCGAAGTTGAAACGGTAGGTGGCCCTTATGAGCAAAATCATTAAAATACCCGATAACGGCCTCTTCCCGACCAGGGATTATGTCGTTTACGCCAAAGACTTACAACGCGGCCATTTCTTCCGCAAGAACGGCGAAGTGTATGAAGTGTTTGGCAAAGTCGAATGCGAAATCGGTCCTGAAATCTGTAAATTCAGCGTCAGCGACACGAAGACCAAAGTCGAATCTTTCATCCAATTCAAAGCCGACGAAGTCATCGATTTCGTCCACTTATTGGAAGTCAATAATCTCCAGACGACTTTTGCGGTCGGCAAAGAGAGAGTCAAAGCCATCGACGGCGTGACCTTCAACCTAGAAAAAGGCAAGACCATCGGCATCGTCGGCGAATCCGGCTCCGGTAAATCCGTGACCGCTTACTCCATTATGCAGATCTTGGCCAGTAACGGCAGCATCGTCGGCGGCAGCGTCAAATTCCAAGGCCAGGAAATGGTCGGGGCTGACGAGAAATTCATCCGCACCATCCGCGGCGCCCGCATCTCCATCATCTTCCAAGACCCGATGACTTCTTTAAACCCTGTCTACACGATTGGCAACCAGCTCCTCGAAGCGGTCAAGCTCCATACGGAAGTAGACCACGCCGAAGGCGTTGAAAAATGCATCGAGATGCTCCGCTTAGTCGGTGTCAACTCACCGGAAAAACGGATGAAACAATATCCCTTTGAATTCAGCGGCGGCATGCTCCAACGCGTGATGATCGCCATGGCGCTCATCTGCGAGCCGGACATCCTCATCGCCGATGAACCGACGACCGCGCTCGACGTGACCATTCAAGCTCAGATTCTCGAACTGATGAGAGAACTGCAGCAACGGATGGGCATGGCCATCATCATCATTACCCATGACCTGGGCGTCGTCGCCG
>JAPLKQ010000032.1 GCA_026387995.1 Bacillota bacterium | reverse complement strand
TTCCGGTCGGAATGCCGCGGCCTTCATCTTGAACGGACAAAGAACCATCCGAATGGATGGTTACGGTAATCAAAGTCCCGAAACCCGAGAGTGCCTCGTCTACTGCATTATCGACAACTTCCCATACTAGATGATGGAGTCCCATCGCATTGGTGGAACCGATGTACATCGCTGGGCGTTTACGAACGCCTTCGAGACCCTCAAGCACGTCGATGTCGTCCTCATTATAAGTGTGCTGTTTTAAATCGACGGGCATGGTGGTCACCTCATTTCGTCTTTACAATTCTCATATTATATCAAACAAATCTTTAAATGCCTAATAAAATATTGTATAATCAAGCACACAAACAAGGAGGAATCCCAATGGAAATTTTTATAAAAATCGGTGTCCTGTTCTTAGGACTTCTCATTGGATATTTATGTGGATCGATACCAAATGCAGTCATCATTGGCAAAGTGTTTTTCAAGAAAGACATACGTGAGTTTGGGTCCCATAATGCCGGCGGAACGAACGCTGGACGTGTCCTTGGCAAGAAGGCTGGAGTCGTCGTCATGATCCTCGACGTTATTAAAACATCGCTCCCAATTTGGGGTGTGTTTGCACTCGTCAGTTTTACGGTTCTGGGAGTTTACGCTTGGAGTCCATGGACGTACTACCTTACCGGCATCGGCGCAATGGTCGGTCACTGTTTCCCGATTTTTGCTCATTTCCGAGGAGGGAAAGCTGTCTCAAGTTTTGGTGGTTTTGTGCTTGCCACGAACTGGGTCCTTGCCCTCATTGGCATCGCCATCATGCTCATCGTTTTGAAGATTAAAAAGCACGTCAGTTTAGGTTCTATCGTAAGCAGCGGACTGGTCACTGCGTTATCCCTCGTTTTATTCCTTCCTGCCCTCGCCCAAATTGGTATGTGGACAGGCATGGAAAGTGGTCCTATTTACACCGCGTTTCTAATCGTCGAGACCTTCTACCTCTATGATCGTCATCACGAGAACATTAAACGTCTCCTTGACCATCAGGAACGTCGCATCACCTGGATGAGCTGAAAAGCGCGTTTAGTAAATAAATAGTTAGTATTTAGTAATATAGATAAATCTAAGAAAACGCCAATTTATTTCGATGAATAGGCGTTTTTATTTTAGCCATTTTTCCCATTTCAAAAAGTTATAGAAACGCCACCACTCAGCGAATCTATGCCAAGGACGTGGAAATATGGGCAATAAAAAAGATGCTGTTCCCAGCATCATTTCTAATCGTTTTTGGATTGAATTACATCCCTTTTTTGACGTTCGACATGACGGCTCTGATTTGCGCTTCGCTGGGCTTGCGTCCCATCGATGTAAACATAGCCCGAATCATCTTCTCGTTTATCGGTGGATTTTTCGCTAACTCACGTTTGAAAAACCAACGGGCGATGAAGAAGCCGGCGACGCCTCCGCCAACCAGACCGAGCGCTAAATACAGGATTGTGGTTCCCCACTCAAATGCTAAAGTAATTAACATGCTATCTCACCTCGTGTGTATTGTATCGTATTTCAGAAAGCAATTCAACAAAGACGGGAAATAAAAAAAGACCCTCGCGGGCCTTTGATTTTTTGACTAAGCTCTTCCGTCGTATTTTCCGGTATCGGTACGGACGAGGATGGACTCCCCTTCGTTAATGAATAACGGGACACGAACCTTGAGGCCAGTTTCGAGAACGGCATCCTTAGAAGCGCTGTTGATGGTGTCGCCGCGGATAGCGGGTTCACACTCAACGATCTTGAGCGCGACTTTGGCGGGAAGGTTGACGCCGAGGACTTCGCCGTCATAGGTCACAAATTCAACAGTGGAATCACCTTTGAAAAAATTTGCTTCCCATTCGAGACGTTCTTTGGCAATTTCGATTTGTTCAAAGGAGGCTTGATCCATGAAAACGAGCATATAGCCCGAATCGTAGAGATACTGCATCTGCTTTTTCTCAAGATGGATCGGTTCAATATTGGTTCCGCCAAGGAAGCTCATTTCGGTAACGGCGCCATTGCGGACATTTTTAACTTTTACTTTAACAACCATTTTTCTCATCGCGGTTTTGTTCAAAGCGACATCGACGACGCAGTAAATCGCGTTATCGACTGTGAAATAGTTGC
>JAPLKQ010000191.1 GCA_026387995.1 Bacillota bacterium | reverse complement strand
CCTTCCTTTAACATCGGGAGGAAGTCGCTAGCCAAGAGGTTGCGGCCGTTCCCTTTCCCGAGGACGAGCGGCGAACGGTTCTTGGCAAAGTAAATATGATCCAGATCGCCTTTGACCAAAATAGCCAAAGCATAACTGCCCTGCAATTCTTTCATGGTGGCGCAAATTGCCTTTAGGATGTCGGGGTTTTTGAGGTAATGGGCTTATAACAGGTTGGCAATGACTTCGGTGTCGGTTTCGCTTTTAAAGGTGAAACCTTCCGCTTCCAGTTTGTTTTTCAGGTGACGATAATTTTCAATGACGCCATTATGGACGAGGACAAAGACGCCGGACATGCTGCTGTGCGGGTGCGCGTTCGCTTCCGTCGGTGCACCGTGTGTGGCCCAGCGTGTATGGCCAATGCCGATGCTGGTCCGAATTTCATGCGGCAAAATCGCGTCTAAATCGCTGACGCGTCCCGGAGTCCGGAATACGTGGATGCCCTTATGGTCGGCATACGCAAGCCCGGCCGAGTCATAACCACGGTAATCGAGTGTTTTTAAGCCTTTGATCAGATACTCACGGACGGGTAAATTCCCGACGCCACCGACAATGCCACACATAATGTTTCTCCTTTTGCCTATTAGTACGATATTTCGTTGATGTAATTAACAAGAGCGCTGACCACGCGGTCGCACTCTTCAAAGGTTGGGGCTTCGGCCATGACGCGGACCAAGGATTCGGTGCCGCTCGCGCGGACGAGAATCCGTCCGTTCTCGCCTAAATTCGCTTCCAATTCTTCAATCAGGTTTTGGAGCCCTTCATGAGCTAGAATCGCGTCTTTATTCGTCACGGCGACGTTTTTCAGCGATTGCGGATAAATCTTGAGGTCGCCGAGTAACTGTTCGAGGGATTGCCCCGTGCTGACAAGGATATTCATGACTTTGATGGCCGTTAATAAGCCGTCACCGGTATTTAAGTCTTGTAAGAAGATGATATGACCGGATTGTTCGCCGCCAAGGGGAAGATTCTGTTCTTTCAGGCAAGCCTGGACGTATTTATCGCCCGGCCGATATTGCTCATGACGGTGGCCACCACCGTATTTTCCTTGAGAAGGCCGCGCTTTTGCATATCCACGGCCGCAAGATAAAGGATGGCGTCGCCGTCGACGACCTGGCCGCCGTGGCGGACAATCATCAAACGGTCGGCATCGCCGTCAAAAGCCAAGCCGATGTCATAGCCGTTCTTTTTCATTTCTAAAACGAGTTGTCCTAAATGCGTCGATCCGCAGCGGTCATTGATGTTAATGCCGTTCGGATGGATGTTGATATAGTTGGCTTGGATGCCAAGTTTTTTAAAGAGTTTCGGGGCTGCGATGCTGGCACTGCCGTTCGCGCCGTCGACAAGCACTTTGAGGTGACCTAAGTCGCGAGCTTTAGAAGCCAAAAAGTCGACGTATTCATCAATCAGTTCAAAACTGGGGACCATGCGTCCAAAGGATTCGTTGATTTTGAGCGGAAGATGATCCGTCGGGGCATCGATATAGTCTTCAATCAGTTTTTCGATTTTGGAATCGAGCTTTTCGCCTTGACGGTTAAAGACTTTGATCCCGTTATCGTAATAGGGATTATGAGACGCGGAAATCATGACGCCATAGTCATAGCCTTTTTTGACGACCAAGTAAGAAACGCTCGGCGTGGTCGACACATCCAAGAGATAGGCGTCGGAACCGCTGGCGACAATGCCGCTCACGAGCGCTGTTTTCAGCATGTCACAGGAAACGCGGGTATCGCACGCGATTAAAATCCGATTTTTTTTGCCACCCGGATATTGACCGATGAAACGGCCGATCCGGAAAGCTAATTGGCTGGTTAATTTTTGCCCCGCTAAACCGCGGACGCCATCCGTCCCAAAGTATTTTCCCATACTTTAGACGCTCTCTTTTTCTTCGACATACGTCGTATCTTCCATGTATTCCTCGAATACGCGGTGGAAATTATCGATAAAGACAGGTTCCAGTTCACCGCCATAGGCGATGCTGATACGGCCAGTTTCTTCAGAGACGACGACAGTGACCGAGTCGCTGACTTCGCTGATACCGATGGCCGCCCGGTGACGGGAACCATATTTGCCGGCCAGCGGTTTGGTGGTCGGGGTATAGAAAGCGCTGGCGACAATGATGATATTATCGCGGATAACGACGGCGCCATCGTGGAGACGGGTGCCCGGATAAAAAATCGTCATCAACAATTCCGGAGTAACGGGAGCATTGATGGTGACTCCATTTTTAATCATGTCGTTGAGCGGCATCTTGCGTTCAAAAGTCATGATCGCGCCAGTTTTGGTACGGCTGAGGAAACTNNNTTCTTTCCGGCTTTTCCTTTGCCGTGGTGATGAAGATTCGGGCGCCAATCGGTAAACGTGATGACTAAATAATAGGCCATGCCGACGAAAAGGAGAACGCCGATCAAAACGGTCGTGAGTAAGCCTTGGAGGAATAAGTAAGAGGCAAAAAAGCCTAAAGCGCCGACGACGAAAAGAACGACCACGCCTTTATTTTTTCCGCCAACCACCACAAGAATGATGATGGCGATGATGATCAGGAAAGAAATGCCAAAATCCAGCCAGAAAGCGAATGGATGTCCGAAAAAGTCAGCTAGTATCATGTTTATTTCCCCCATTTATGTGCGAAACGGCTTGCCGCGCTGGCGGCAATCGCGCCCACCACGTCATCCAGGAAGGTATTGCAGATTTTACCATCCTTGCCTTCTTTGTTGAGTTTGTCGATAATCCCGTATTTGCGTTTGTCGATAAAGCCAAAATTCGTAAGCGCGATCGAACCATATAAGTTGCAGATGCCATAAGCGTTCACTTCGTCGACGCCGTATAAACCTTCGTCACGCCTGAGTAACGCTTCCAAGTCTTTATCGATCATTTGCCCGCGTTCGGCCTCGCGGTCGAGCTCAATCGCGGTCATGATGGCGAATTGGACTTCACGCTTATCGAGAACGGACATCAGGGATTCAAGTAAGTCTTCATTTTTGAGATCGATGTGGTATTCCGCTTGTAAAAACCGCGCACAGTCGGTGATATCATCGAGGGTGACGCCACGGTCTTTTAAGAGGGCGATGCACTTCGTGCGATAGTTTTCCATTTGCCTATCCTTTCGTAGAAAGAACCAGTAGAAGTATTTTAGCAAAATAACGACTATAAATAAAGAGCCGAATTCTTAAGAATTCAAGGGGAAAGTCAACCCAAGACGTGAATTGCGGATAAAAAAAAGATTATTATGGTTAAAATCACCGAATCGAAACAATGACTTATATTGACTAAAAGAAAAGCCACGACAGGCGTGGCGAATCGACTTTTTGGAGCAGCCGGCGGGAATCGAACCCGTGTGATCAGCTTGGGAAGCTGAAGTTCTGCCATTGAACTACGGCTGCGTAAGTTGATTATAGGAAAATACCACTCCTTTTGCAATGCTAACTGGCGTTTTAAGCAAGAAAAAACTACTCTCGCGAGTAGTGATTTTTCTTAATGGTGGATGCTGAGGGGATCGAACCCACGACCTTCTGTACGTCAAACAGATGCTCTCCCAGCTGAGCTAAACATCCATGGGAGTGAAATGGTGCCGACGATAGGAATTGAACCTACAACCTACTGATTACGATTCAGTTGCTCTGCCGGATTGAGCTACGTCGGCGGGACTCCATTAAATCGGCTCACTCATCATAAACAAAAAGACCATTTATTGCAAGTGTCCCGAATCAAAAAAACGCTTTTTGCGGAGTTTCTAATGCCGAAGGGGCTAATATACGAGCCGAAAATCAACGTATTGCAATTCTAGGAGTGAATAAAATCCACTTCTACCCTAAAATATTGTAAAATATTTATTTAGGTAGCAAACATGATATTTTTAAAACACTTTCGACAGTATTACGTTAAATACGCCCTCTCGTTTTTACTGGGGATTGCCATACTCGTCGCCATCGACTGGTATCAACTGGAAATCCCACGAACGATCAAGACGATTATCGATGGGGTCAATGCCCATACTTTTACGGATGTCTCGCAGATTTTTTCGCTATTACTTTATATCATCATCATCGTGGTCGGCATGACGATTGGCCGCTTCTTTTGGCGGTATCTTTTATTCGGCAACGGCCGCCGCATCGAAACGGATATCCGCACCGAGATGTTCAAACACGCCACCGATCTCGACCAAAACTTTTATTCCAATGAAAAAGTCGGCGGTTTGATGAGTTTATTCATCAACGACCTGAACGCTGTCAAAGAACTGTTCGGCTTTGGCTTATTGATGCTGGTCGACGGACTCGTATTAGGGGGCTTTGTCCTCTTCCGCATGTTCTCGCTGAACTGGTTAATGACCCTCTATGCTTCCATTCCTCTCGTCATCATGGGCATTTTGGTCTTTTTCCTCGAACTCAAGATGGAAAAGAAATTCAAAGCCCGGCAGGAATCCTTCGAACACATGAGCGATTTTGCCCAGGAATCCTTCACCGGCATTACGATCATCAAAGCCTATATCCGCGAAGCCGCGGAAGCCATACGTTTCAAAACCAGTTCCAAAGATGTCTATGACAAGTCGATGAATCACTTAAAATACTCCGTCGTCGTGAACGTCATCATCGACGCGATGATCAGCATGGTCATTCTCGCTATTTTGGCTTATGGCTCCATCTTGATTGCCCAGAGCCACCTCTCCAGCGGCCAACTCACCGAATATATCAGTTACTTCTTCACGCTTCTATGGCCGGTCTTTGCCATCTCTTACTTCCTCAACATCAATGGCCAAGCCCAAGCCTCCGCCAAGCGTATTTATGCTTTCCTTGAAGCCAAACCGATGGTCAAAGATGTCCCGGGGGCCCTTACGGACGTGCATTTAGCTGGCGCCATTACCTTTAACCACCTCACCTTTACTTATCCCGATTCCAAAACTCCGGTTTTGTCCGATATTACCTTCACTATCAAGGCCGGCGAAATCGTCGGCATCTTAGGAAAAACCGGCAGCGGAAAATCCACTTTAGCCGAACTCCTGCTCCGTGTTTATAATCCCGGCGAGAACATGATTTTGGTCGATGGCTATGACACGATGAAACTTTCCATCAAAACCCTGCGCGCGCAAATGGGTTACGTCCCACAAGACAACTTCTTGTTCTCGGACACGATCCGCAATAATATCGGCTTCGCTTTCGCCAAAATCGATAATGAAAACTTGCTGAAAGTCGCTAAACTTTCAGACATCCATGAAAACGTCATGGAATTTAAAGAACAATATGAAACGATGCTCGGCGAACGCGGCGTCACCATTTCGGGTGGCCAAAAGCAGCGCGTTTCCATCGCCCGGGCCCTCTCGAAAGACCCGACCATCCTGATTTTGGATGACTCCGTGTCCGCAGTTGATACCAAAACCGAAGAAGCCATCATCACCAACTTACGCGCCGCCCGTAAAGGCAAGACGACCCTGATGGTCGCCCACCGTATTTCCACGGTCAAGAAACTCGATAAAATTGTTTTGATCGACCAAGGCAAACTCGCGGGTTTCGGTACCCACCAAGAACTGCTGAAAACCAATGCGTTATATCAAGAAATGGTCAAACTCCAAGAACTAGAATCTTTAATCGAGGAGGCGAATACCCATGCGTGATTTTGTTGAGAATCATGAAGCGCACCAAGACCGCCGCCTCATTATTCGCCTACTCCGTTATTTAAAGCCTTACACTGGGAAATTCATCCTCGCTTTTGGTCTCATGATCATCACCACGTTTACGAACATGGTGCTGCCTTTAGCGTCGGGCCTATCGATTGATTTGATGATGAATACTGCAATTTCCACCACTCAAAAGATTACGACCGTTCTTTGGGGTGCCGGCGTCTTGCTCCTCATTACCGGCGTCTCCATCCTCATCGGTTATTTCCAAAACATCATGCTGCAGAAAATCGGGCAAGAGATTACCCACCAAATGCGTCTAGAGGTCTTTAATCATATCGAGACGCTGTCCGCCAGCCAAATGAACGAATTACCGGTCGGTAAACTCGTGACGCGGGCCACCAACGACCCCGCCAATATCTCGGATATGTTCACCAACACGATCGTGAACCTCATCCGTAATTTTCTGATGATGGTGATCATCGCCATTATCCTCTTTGTCATTGACTGGAAGATGGCCTTGATGACGATGGCGGTCTTGCCGTTCATTTACGTGGCCAGCGCCCTCTTCCGCAAGTATTCAAGGAACGCCTACCGCCAGGTGCGGACTAACGTCTCCGAAGTCAACGCCTTCCTATCGGAAAACCTCTCCGGCATGAAAATCACCCAGATATTCAATCAGGAAGATAAGAAGATCAAAGAATTCGACCGCATCAATAAAAAACTCAAGAAGAGCTATATCACCGAAATCAATATCTTCGGTATTTACCGCCCCATTATTTTCTTACTCGCGATGGTGGCCACGGTGCTTTCTATTTATTACGGCATCGACGCTATCTTTAAAGGCGTCCTGACTGTCGGCCTTTTCGTCTCGTTCTACGTCTACATCGGTCAATTCTTCGAGCCCATCCAGCAAATCGCCGAGCAGTTCAACTCGCTCCAAAGCGGGTTCGCCAGCGCTGAAAAGATATTTGACGTGCTCGACACCGCCCCGGATGTCCTCGACGAAGAAGGCGCCATCGAACTCAAAGAATTCAAGGGTTCTATCGTCTTTAAAGACGTCTGGTTCCAATATATTCCTGATGAATGGGTGCTCAAAGGCGTATCATTCGAAGTAAAACCGGATGAAACCGTCGCTTTCGTCGGCGCCACCGGCAGCGGAAAGACCACCATCCTGCAACTCATCGTCCGTAACTATGACGTCCAAAAAGGCGAAATCCTGATTGACGGCATCAATATCAAACACATCAAGCGGTCCTCGCTCCGCGCTTTCATCGGGCAGATGCTCCAAGACACGTTCATCTTCTCAGGAACCATCAAGGAAAACATCACCCTTCACGATCCGTCCATCACTGAAGAAGAAATCAAAAAAGCCTCCGACTATGTCGGGCTCAATTATGTTTTAAATAAACTCCCTAAAGGCCTGAATCAAGAAGTCCGTGAACGCGGCAACAACTTCAGTAGCGGCGAAAAGCAACTCATTTCTTTTGCGCGCGCTGTCGTCTATCAACCTTCGCTTATGATTTTAGATGAGGCCACCTCGAACATCGACTCGGAAACCGAAGCCATCATTCAGGAATCCCTTGAAAAAATGATGAATATTTCCACGATGATCATCGTCGCCCACCGCTTATCCACAATCCAGCATAGCGATAAAATCTTCGTCATGTCGAAAGGCGAAATCAAGGAATCCGGCAACCACCAGGAATTATTGAAGCAGAGAGGGCTATACTACACCCTCTATCAACTGCAGTTCGATGCGCGGGAAAGTAAATAATATAAACTCATTCTATTAACAAAAAATCCATCGTTTCGGTGGATTTTTATCTATTGGTGAATTATTTCAAATGTTTTTTTCAAGTTTGTAATATACCTGTTTTGAATCTCCGACAGGTTGTGCTTCTTCACCAATGATCTTGAAACCTAATTTCTGATAGAAACCTACCGCGGCGATATTTCTCTTTTGCACATCAAGTTTTATCGAGACAATCTTTTTGGGCAGCTGATTGAATAAATAACTCATGACTGCACTGCCATAGCCCTTATTTCTTTCATGATCGAGCAACACAATAATATCAAGATAACAAAGGCCGTTGTCCAAATGGTACATCAGCCAGCCGATCGAGACGCCATTACTGTTCTTGATAATGTACGATTCTTTATCGAGAAAATAAGATGCGATTCTTTCTTTCCATTCATCCACCGAGGTATTGTTTTCAGCAAAATTTAACTCATATTCATCAGTAGAAAAAATATCATACAAGAAAAACGCGTCATTAGTCCCCATTTTTTCAAGTTTAAACTTGCAGGACATTAGCCAGTCAACAACCGTATCACAGACCTCTTGATGAGAGACTTCTAGCCAATTTCTGGTCACTGATAGTTTCCTTCCGAATGACTTCAAGCGAAAGAGGGCTACGAGTTTATCAATCGAAGCGCCCAAATCCTTAAATAAATGGGAAATGGTCAAATATGAAGTCATCAACTCAATGAGTAAATTCCGATTGATGTTTTGATTCGTTAAAAGCCAATATATATCATAGATATCTTTCGTTCTCGTGGACCTTGCCCCGAATTTAAGAAAACCCGAAAGTTTTTCGACAATCATCTGCTCGGGTGGATCAATCCGCAGCGAGACGTTGCTTTGGTTCGCGATTAAATGGAACTGCTGCATCGTGGGGACGAGAACTTCATGCGTGCTAACGCCGATATCGAATGAGAGCGAAAAAACCGTACCGGTATTATCAATAAAATCTACTTTGACGTTTTTGCCTTGGTAATGAGCATGATGCAGTTCTTCGATTTGCCCTACTATTTCTAATTTAATGTTTGAAAAGAGTTTGGACTGATTTACTTCTTTGAAAAACTTTCTGATTTGAGCCTCTGAGATTGAATAATGAATCATGTCAAAATCGATATCTCTAGTAAAACCTCTGTCACCATGTGTTAATTCATAAAGGGTAATTCCGCCTTTTAAAGAAAACCAAGAATCCGCGCCAACGTCTTTGGCTTTCGCCAAAAAGATTTCCTGGCAGATTTTGACTTGCAGAAGTTGTTCATTGTTTTCAGAGGTTTTTCTTTCGTTGAGCATTTCTAAAAGAGACTTCATTAATAGACCTCCGCATAAATGACCTTTAATAAATGATCGCTGTTTTTGAATTTTTCTGCATATTGTTCTAGCTTAACTGTGTCGAGCGCATTGATGTGTTTTCGATAATAATCAATGATGGTTTTGTAGTAATCGGGCTCATATTGGTTTCTGAAATTAATGAGATCGATTAATAACCTCTCTCTATCATAGATAGCGATGTTAATTTTGTTGTACGTCATTTGAGTCAAACCTGTTTTGAAGTTTTTCTCATTATAAAAAGAAAGAGAGACATTATCTTCCTTGATCCGTGTGCTTTTTCTTTCGATAGCAAGGTAATGATACTGAGGAATAACGTCTGTCATTCCATAATAATAGAAAGCCGAATAAGAGCAAAAAATAGCGCTGGGATAACGAGATGTCAAATACTCTAATGTCGAGATTTGTTTCCTGTCCGAATAAAGGCCTGGCCCCACTTTAAAAAGTAACTCACCGCGGAGTTCGTCCGTAATGGCGCTTCGATTTCCCTTTTCTTGTAGCAGTTGTTTGAATTTCTTTGCCATATCCAAAGTATACATTTTTGTACACACTTGTCAATCTTGTGTGTATATTAAAAAAGACGATGGCATACATCGTCTTAGTATCGTCGTATGGTGCCCGCGGTCGGACTTGAACCGACATGGTATCGCTACCGCAGGATTTTGAGTCCTGTACGTCTACCGGTTTCATCACGCGGGCAGCGAAGTAATTATAACTAGAGGATGATTTCTTTTCAACCAAATAAACGATTTTGGGAAAGAAAAAGCCCAGAAGAGTCTGGGCTTCAATCATCAATGGTGCGCTAGACAGGAATCGAACCTGCGACCCCAACCTTCGGAGGGTTGTACTCTAATCCAACTGAGCTACTAGCGCAAACGCTTATATATATTATCACAACGCTATTTTGGTATCAATTCGAGAAAGCCGATTTATCTTATGCATCCTAATGCTGGCGGCCACCAGTGTCGTACGGGAAGCCCACATCAATAACCAAAGTCACTAAAAGCAAAAAGAAAACGCCACTTCGCGGTGGCGTTTTTATTTCTAGATTTTTTCGATGATCGACTTCATCAATAGCGTGAATTGCTTCTCGGATTGCTTGGCGACTTCCAGCACTTCCTCGTGCTTG
>JAPLKQ010000062.1 GCA_026387995.1 Bacillota bacterium | reverse complement strand
TCCACGGCGTTGTCATGACTGTCTATAATGTCGTTGCCAATGTTACCGTCATCGAAAACTTTGTAGTTGATCCCGGTTATGAACTTCAAGGGGCAACGGATGATTTATTATCGCCATGGATCATTGATTCCTCCACTCCCGCCGGCGAAAAAGTCGTTAAACTCAACCGGAAACCGCAAGATGTACGTACGGGAACGAGCGATCTTAACTGGTATTTCGGGAGCGCCGATTTCTCTTTCAAGGCCAAGCAAACCATTTCTTTGAGTGCTGGCACTTATGACTTATCGACATATATTATGGCCGTAGCGCCTTCTGAATTAGCCCATACAGAGCTCTACGTATTCATTAAACTGGCTGATAATACGATTCTCACGAAAGATATGAAAGATCTCGTTGTCGGCTGGGGAAGCCCTGCCAATTATTATATTCAAGCCGAGATTTCCGGAATCGTTATTTCCGCTACGCAAAATGTGGAAATCGGAATTGCCGGAGCCGCCGTTGCCGGTGCATGGGGACACGTCGATGACTGGACGTTAGTCCGTCAGCAAGTAGGTTAAAATGAAAAATACTTTTGTACTCAATCTCGTTCATCGGCCTGAGCTTGCGCCGGAATATGCCGAAAAAATTACCGGGCATGGACATACCGAAGATATCACTAAAAAAGACCTCCGAGATGAATCTCTCGACATTTTTAAACTTCAACAGGAAATTGCCCACAAAAATGGCTTAAAAACCACAATTCAGATGACCTATGCATCGTTATTTAGCGATGAAGCTGTTGCCCTTGCCAAGGAGCACCACCGTGTTTATGGTGATGAAATCGGCCTGACGTTACTAGGCCTCCCCTGCAAAGAATTCCGCGACAAATATAAGACCAAGGATTTCTGCATCTGGATGTTTTCCTGGAAAGACAAAGTCGAGATTGTCACGGATGTGTTTTCGCTCTTCTACAAGAAATTTGGCTTTTACCCTGAGTCAACGGGCTCCTATTATTTGGATGCCGAGCTGATCAACTTCATTAAGGAGAAATATCCGTCGGTTAAATGTGCGATCGCTACGTGTTGGGAAGAAGGTCCGAAAGCCTATCATACGACCAATAACAGTTGGTACACGTTTTTAGACGGCGGGCCATGGAATCCCTGGATCCCCAGCAAACAAAACACGCATGCCCCCGCTGCTAACATCAGCGAGGATGATGGTATTGTGGCGATTCCGCACCTTAGCCGCGATCTCTTGGCCTGTTTTGACGGTAATGGCAGTAACTTTGGTACACACCCACAAAATGTCCTCCGTGGCATGATTTACCATGGTGACAAGTATCCCTATTTATTCAATCTCATCGACCAATACCGCCATTTGGCCAAATACAATAACGGTTATAGTTACAACATGATGTTTGTCGGACCTGGTTGGATGAACAAAAAAGGCAGATGGGAAGCCCCTTATGAACTTTTAGTAAAAGCCTATGAAGATGGCGTCGCCTATTATGGGCAATTAAAAAAAGAAGGCAAACTCATCGACATGACTATGAGTGAGTTTGCGGATTTCTACCGTAAGAATAAAACCTACGAAGAACCCGAATGTGCATTATGGGAAGACATCCTTTATGGCGGTGGCAAGCAGCTTTTCTGGTATTCAGACCCATATTTCCGAACTTGCGTAGATCTTAATCAAGGCGGTGCTTTGATTGACCTTCGTCCGTATGTTGCAAAACTCGTTCGCCCCGTAGGCATCGGAACAAAGCATATTCAAGATGCCTCCTATCCTTATCTTGTTC
>JAPLKQ010000023.1:1719-3701 GCA_026387995.1 Bacillota bacterium | reverse complement strand
ATCGCCCCGGCAACGGGGAGTGATAGGGAAACGAGGTAGAACTTCTTATTGTTGATATTGCTAAGTTCATCTTTAATGGTCGGAATAGATTTTCCTTTTAAACGAAATTCGTTATTTAGGCGGACCGTGGCAAGATTCGCTATATATAGATATATAAAGAAGAGCGTGATGAGAATTGACAAAATACCGTAAACAAGACTGGCCGTCGAAACTTGATTGGCAACATGCAAAGTGAAGAGACCTACAAAATGGCCACCGCCGGCCATTACCATATAAGCAATATAGCCAAGTTCGCACACTAAGAAAAGAAACCCTTTTAAATATTGATGTTCGAAGAGGGAATCAGATCCCATGATAAAGGAAGATAAAATCAAACGCCACCGATGTTTTTTGTCACTTGAGCGATAAATTCTCATTTAAGAAATCAATTTTCTTCTTTCCGATGAAAACAATGAATTTCAGAATATAGGACCCATGAAGCTTCTTTCCTGAACTACGTAGCACCGCTTTTTTCTCGATGGATTCAAGCGAAAGGTAGTAAATAAGCAAAAAGAGAATCGTGAGAATAATCGCTACTGAGAGGAGATTGACATAGTCCAAGCGGATAATACCTAAGAAATGTTTCCATCCAACGCTAAATAAATAGAGGTAGTAGGCAACCCCCATCACAAAATAGGAAACGCCGATTTCAAACTCGCCTAAAATGATGTCTCCTAATCCAGGAAGAATCAGTGAACTTATTAAGGCAATTCTTCCTTTAAAATCGGACATTTTAAAGGTTTCGCTAAAACGCTTGAACGGCAAAATAAAACGTGCAAGGAGACGGGCACATTTCTCTTTGAAGCTTAATGGGCTATAAAGTTTTTGCGGTTGTGCGTTCATTTTGCCTCTTTGGTTATTCCTAACTTAAAATTGTGGTTGTGGCGCTCTCGAGAATGGTTTGCACTTCTGTAGGCGTGATCATATCTTTTTCATTCCATAGCTGTGTGCACGCGTCTTGCATCGGTGACCAATAGTCGGCCATCGCGAGGATATTCGGCATCGCCAGACTCTTTTCTAGCGACGCTTTGAAAACGCTGGCTTCAGGGTCACTAGCAATGGCAGTATCGATTCGGCTGCTTCCGACATAGGTAGGCAGATATCCTTTTTCATGGAAACGGTAATATTGGGAATCTTCTGTCGTAAGATAATGAGCGAATAAATGAGCGATGGTCGGGTTTTTAGAATACTTGCTCACGCCATAACCCTTGAAGCCGGAGAAAGGCCGCTGGTCCACTCCATCAATCATCGGCAAGGTTGCCAATGCGGCATGCGCACCTAAGTTGGTTTTCACAGAACTCCAGAGATAAGGAGATGTAACCACTGCGGCGACCTCACCCGTTCCAAGGAGGGATAAGGCCGTGTCCGGATCGGTATCGGTAATCGCGGCGCTGTAGTTATGCAAGAAACTATATACATTCGCCACCGATTGCTCGGTTGCCAGATTTAGATCAGTTGAATTCGTTCCATCAGCGCCAAATAAGATAGCGTCACTGAATAGACCGAAAGTATAGTAAGCACTGCCGTCACCAGTCGTCGCCAGAGCCATCTTTTGGCCAGAAGCAAGAAGCGTCGCGAAACTGGTTAAATCCGAGGCCTGTAATTTGCTGGAATCATACATCACCGTGATCGATTCCGCCACATACGGATAGGCGTATAAGACATCATCAAAAGTGAAAGCAGACACAGATTCTGGGGTATTTTTGCTGGTGATTTCACTCGCATAAGGCACCGGATCAAGTAATCCGTTATTGACTGCCGTGCCTAAAGTATCGTGTACGAAAGCGATGATATCAGGCCCATTGCCTGAAGGGCCATCGAGGATCAAATTTGAAACACTCTTGCCTTCGCTTTCCGGAACGAAAGTGACCTCCACTTTAGGAGCGAGCGGATAGGCTTCCGCATACCACGCGCTAAACTCTTCGGCAACCACCGACAGCATA
>JAPLKQ010000023.1:0-1680 GCA_026387995.1 Bacillota bacterium | reverse complement strand
TGTTTTTCCACCGCATGCAAGTAACATGCCGGTGATCGCGGCGAGGAAGGATACTTTCGCAATCTTCTGTGTTTTCATAGTGATGATACTCCTTTGAATTTGAATTCTTTAATTATTTTCATGGCTGGGAGAACATGCCCCTGGTAATCGAATAAGCCCTGATTGGCCCACTCATTTCCCACACCTTTAATCTCATGAATATAACGAATGGCGGACTCGCTGGCCCATGAAGAACCTCTAAGCGGTAACCAAGCCGGTTCCCAGTAATATAAGCCAATGATGCCCAAGTCATTGATCGTTGTTAAAAGCTTCTTCATAAAAGCATTTTGTCCATCAATGGATAAGGTATATGGTGGCTTTTTATCTAGACTTTCAAACTTCTTGTCAGTCATGACTAAACCCGTGAAATTTTCGGGTTTGAGTTTGGTTTCATATTCTTCGCCGGTAAAACCAAAGCTGGTTTCAACGAGCATGACTGGCTTTTTATAACGCGCCTGTACGTCCTTAATATTGGAGGCAAAGTTTTCAATCGGCCCATGCCAATAAACATAATACGAGACGCCAATGATGTCACAGTCGATATGTTCTTTTACTAAAATATGACCGTGCCACTCACGGTAAATAGCGTTGTCACCGCTTCTTTCGAGATGCAGTACAATCTTCGTTAGTGGAGAAATCTCTCGGACGGCTTTGATCGCTGAACGTAATAAACCCGCCAATCTATCAAACCCTAAACGCGCGCCGCCATTTGGGTTAGGCTCGAGTTTTCCGTCAGGCCATAAAAAGCCATTAGTTATTTCGTTTCCAATTTGAATATATTCAGGCAAAATTTTCTTATCTCTAAAATGCTTTAATGTGTCAAAAGTATAATCATAAAGCGCTTTTTCGAGTCTTAGTCCTTTAAGGTTCTCCCAAGCTTTTGGTTTATACTGTTTGCCTGGATCGGCCCAGAAGTCGCTATATTGGAAATCAAGGAGTACGGACATTCCATGCATGTGGGCTCGTTCGGAGAGTTTAAGAATACTTTGCAAATCGCAATAACCGCCGAGATAAGAAGAACCATCCTCTGAAAATGGATTATTCCATAAACGAAGACGAATGGAATTCGTATTATATTTTTTCAACAAATCGAACAAATCGAGTTTAACGTTCCCATCAAAAAACGCGCCGCCAAGGGATTCGACTTCCGTTAAGCTTGAGATGTCCATTCCTTTAATAAATTCAGTCATGAAAAACGCCTTTCATTTTGGCTACTAAAAAGGGGTGAATTTTTCCATTGGTCGCGAGTACTGAAATCGGGGTATCAAAACGAAGGATATTTCCGCTACAAGTCGTGACCTTTCCGCCGGCCTCTTTCACGAGTAAAATTCCGGCAGCAAAATCCCATGGTCTAAGTATCAATTCAAAGTAGCCATCCGTGCTTCCGCTGGCGACCAGCGCCAGGTCATAGGCGGCGCTCCCCGAACGGCGGATATCTTGAACATCTGGAAAGATAATTTTGAGGATATCGCTGAGCGGTGAAAATAAATAACGATCATAGGGTGTCGTCCCAAAGGAAATGATGCTATTTTCGAGCCCGTTTTTTGATACTGACATTCGGACACCATTACAATAAGAACCCTTACCCTTTTCAGCCGTGAAAAGTTCTTCCAAATAGGGATTATAAATGACTGCAAAAAC
>JAPLKQ010000150.1 GCA_026387995.1 Bacillota bacterium | reverse complement strand
TCTGTAGTCACTTGTTCACCGGATTCGTCCAAAAACTCAGTCTCCTCTGTGATTTTCAACGTATAGGTCTCACCATAGGATTCTACAGAAATGTCGGGAGTTAAGGTCAATATTTTTGCTTTATAATCCATTAGGGTTTGGTTAGTAAGCGCACCGGCGTTGTTGATAATGACAGAAGCCAAAATGGTAGTGGTGCATAAGCCTAGACAAACGATGATGCTGATCACAGTGAGTCGTTTAGACTTCTTAACCTCGCTTGATTTTCCGAGGACCATGATTTTGGTTTCTTCGTTACTCAAAAGGTCATCAATAGAAATATCCAAAATCCGTGCGATATTCTTTAAACTTGCTACATCCGGAATCCCACGACCTTGTTCCCATTTGCTGACGGCTTGCCGGGTCACGTTCAACTGGGTAGCCAACTCTTCTTGAGTCAATTTCTTAGCGATGCGGCTACTTTTTAATTTATCTTTGAATTCGATCATATTGATTACCTCGCAATTCCCATTGTATATGTGTCGTCTGATTGTCGTTAGATACGCTTCGTTGCTATCAATAGTCATCGAAAGAAAATGCGAGTCAAATGGTGGAAAGTTGTATAGAAAAATTGAGTTTGATTAAGACGTTTGCCACAATTATACCCTATCAAGGTGCAAGAAAGCTCTGGCAGAAGGCATTTTATTGAGGAAATATAAAGGCCTCAACGATGAGGCCTTTCACGTATATATTAATATACGTAGTATATTAATGGTCGGAACGGTGGGATTTGAACCCATGACCCCTACCACCCCAAGGTAGTGCACTACCAAGCTGTGCTACGTCCCGCTTGTATCAATTATAAACAAATTATCCTATAAATCAATAAACAAATGCCAGTGGAAAGGACTTATCGCGGTGTGGGAAAAAATGAGGCGTCCGTCTAGGAATGGGGACCCTTTTATTGTATAATAAACGTTCGAGGTGAGCTTATGGACAATAAGAAGATCATCATTAAGGGCGCTCGCGAGAATAACTTAAAAAATATCGACTTGGAATTACCCAAGGATAAATTCATTGTATTTACCGGTCTTTCAGGCTCCGGCAAGACCACTTTGGCGTTCGATACCATCTATGCCGAAGGACAAAGACGCTACGTCGAATCGCTGTCGAGTTACGCTCGTCAGTTTTTAGGCGGCCTCGATAAACCGGACGTCGATTCCATCGAAGGACTCTCGCCCGCCATCTCCATCGACCAAAAAACCACGTCCCACAACCCACGTTCTACCGTGGGCACGGTGACGGAGATTTATGACTATTTAAGACTGCTGTACGCCCGCATCGGCGTACCCTATTGTCCTGACCACCATGAACCGATCGTAGCCTTCACGCCCTCGCAAATGGTCAATTTGATTATGGATCACGAGGAGAACGTGAAACTACAGATTCTCGCCCCGGTCATCCGTAACGAGAAGGGCGGCCATAAAGAAACGCTCGCTAAGATCAAGACCCAAGGTTTTGAACGTCTGCGCGTCGACGGCAAGATGGTCCGCATCGACGAAGTCGAAGAGCTCGACAAAAACAAAAAGCATTTCATCGATATCGTGGTGGACCGCATCGTCCGCAAAGACGAAAACCGCAGCCGCGTTTATGACGCTGTCGTTTTAGCGTTGGACTGGGGTCATGGATATATCGGCGTCTTAGCCAATGAACAAGAGACCCTCTATAGCGAACATCATGCCTGTAAGATCTGTGGCTTCTCCGTTCCTAAATTAGAACCACGTTTATTCTCCTTTAACGCGCCACTCGGCTGCTGCCCGGACTGCCATGGCCTCGGCATCAAACGGGAAGTCGATCCGGATCTCTTGATTCCCAACCCGAACTTTTCGATTAACCAAGGCGCCATCGAATATTTCAAGAACACGGTGGGCACGACCAACCTTGAATGGCAGGAGTTTGCCTACCTCTGCAATGAATACAATATTTCTCTCGACGTTCCGTATCGGACCTTTACCCCCGAGCAACGTCAGATTATCCTGATGGGTTCACCCAAACCGCATCGCTATGTTCTTAAGTCTTCCTCCGGCAACCTCAATCACCGGAACGGCTTCATCGAAGGCGTCAAGACCCGGATTGAACGGCTCTACACCGAGACCACCAGCGACTTCATGCGTGAATACTATGAAAAGTTCATGCGTGACGTCGAGTGCACGACCTGCCATGGCGCGCGGTTGAACCCGCAAGTCTTGTCCGTCAGAGTCGGCGGTCTCAATATTTATGAACTCACCTGTTTGCCTATTGGCGAACTGCTCGTTTGGCTGGATGCTCTGGACGCTAAATTAACCGTCACGAAACGTGAAATCGCGAAATTAGTCCTGAAAGAAGTCCGTAACCGTTCGCAGTTCTTATTAAACGTCGGCCTTGATTACTTGACCTTATCCCGCATGGCCATGACCTTAAGCGGTGGGGAAGCCCAACGCATCCGTTTGGCCACTCAAATCGGAAGCCGCCTCAGCGGCGTCCTCTATGTTCTGGATGAACCGAGCATTGGCTTACACCAACGCGATAACGGCAAGCTGATTGCCACCTTAAAAGAAATGCGTGACCTAGATAATACGTTAATCGTCGTTGAACACGACGAAGAGACGATGCGGGCCGCGGATTACGTCGTCGACATCGGGCCTGGACCTGGCATTCATGGCGGCGAGATCGTCGCGGTGGGCAGCATCCAAGACGTCATGAACTGCCCGGCAGCGATTACCGGCGACTATCTGGCCGGACGTAAATACATCCCATGCCCACCGGTACGTCTTAAAGGCAGCGGCCAGAAGATTACCGTAAAAGGCGCAAGGTGCCATAACTTAAAGAATATCGACGTCGATTTCCCTTTGGGAACCTTCATTTGCGTGACCGGCGTG
>JAPLKQ010000136.1:7009-8670 GCA_026387995.1 Bacillota bacterium | reverse complement strand
CTTCTAGATGGCAAATTCGTCATCGACTTTTTCGAACACGGCGAACGCAAATCCATTCCTCTCGCGACGATTAAAAAAGAGGGCATCCTTGTCCGTCAAGGCTATAACCCTCGTCTCTATTATCTAGAAGCCGTTGATAAACTCTATTTCAAATAAGGCCCGTGAAACGGCCTTTTTCATTGCAGTACGCTCTTAAATGGCACTCTTTACAATTCGGTTTTGCGGCTTTGCAAAAATAACGTCCGAAATGAATCATTTGATGATGGGTTTTGATATAACGGGAAACCGGCACCGCTTTTCGTAGTTTAGCTTCGACGATGGCCACGCTATCTTTTTTAAGGGCGAAGCCGAGACGCTTCGAAATGCGTTCAACATGCGTGTCAACGGCGATTTCGGGAATTTTGAATAATTCCGCGCGGATGACGTTCGCGGTTTTATTTCCGACGCCGGGCAGCGTCAATAAGGCTTCTTTATCACTTGGAACAATGCCCGAAAAGTCGCTGAGCAGTTTTTGAGCGATGGCTTTTACGTTCGCCGCCTTATGTTTGAATAGCCCGATACTATGGATATCCTTTTCAATCGCCGAAATCGGGGCATTGGCTAAAGATTCCAAACTCGGAAAATGGGAGAATAAAAGTGTCGTGACTTGATTCACGCTTTTGTCAGTCGTTTGGGCACTCAACATGACGGCAAGGACTAGTTCGTAATCCTTACGATAGTTTAATTCGCATCCGGCATTCGGAAAGAGTTCATCGAAAAAAGCAAAGATCGCGCTTTGGGCTTTAGTGTTCATCGTCGTCATCGACCCATTTGGTTTTGGCAATCGCAATGGTTTTATCAATGTTCTTGTCCCACTGCTCGTTCAGTGCCGAGTAACCTTCTTTAGCGACGTCATCGCGAGTCGCCCATTTCAAAAGGATTTTATCGATAGCCCGAATGGACTTCTTATTTTGCGAGATGGCTTCTTTTAGAGCGGCAATGATAATTTCATCAGAATACCCGAAGCTTACCCATTCCCGGATACGGGAGAATTCAAGCGGGGAAAGCGTACGTCCTAGTTCTTTTTCAAAAACCTCGTAAACATTTTTTAACTGATCAGCGTAATCTTTCGAGGTTGTCTCTTCTTGCTCTTTGACGACATTCATTTGGAACTCGCGGTAAAGACGGCGTTTCAAGGGATTTAAAGTCGTTTTCATCTGACTGCCGGAATTATCGAATTCCAGGATGTTTTTATTCAGGAGTTCAACTAAAATGGCGTCGATTTCTTCAACCGGCATCGTCATTTTAAGCGAGAGCAAATCTGCGGTCACCAAAGTGTTGTTTTGCTTTAGCAAATGGTGAACCATAAAAATAACCGCTAACTGCTTCTCGTTGATGCCCAGTTTTTTATAATTTTCAAGGAGTAAAAAGCGTAAATCAATTGCTCCCATGGCGTTCGTTTCCATACGGTCACCTCAAGTTTCTTAATAATATCATAACTTCGTTAAGAAATTCTTTGTCTTTACGATTTTGCTGAATACTGTGCGACTAATTTGGCCGCAGCGATGGAATCGATATTATTCATTTTTGCCATCTCTTCAGATACTTTTGCGGGGTTTAAAAATGCCAGCAAATCCCAATTATTCGTGATGGCTCTTGCGGTTGCCTCGTCTAACTCGAAG
>JAPLKQ010000136.1:0-6951 GCA_026387995.1 Bacillota bacterium | reverse complement strand
TCCGGATGATTTTGTTTTTGAGATCCGCTACCCCGTTTGTAAAATCAAAGACCTCAAGTTGGTCGTTGATGTAAATGGCGTTGACCGTGAAGTCGCGGCGTGGATAATCCAACTTGATTTGATTCACGAAAGACACGGAGGAAGGATGACGGTGATCTTTATATTTTTCTTCTTGGCGTAAAGTGGTTATATCGACGTATTTACCGTCGATTTTAAGCTTCACCGAACCATAGTGGGAAAAAGTATAATCGGCATCCGGAAGAAAAATTTTTATTTCCGAAGGAATAGCATCCGTGGATAAATCAAAATCAGTAATGGGGCGCCCTAAAAGATAATCGCGGGAAGTACCGCCGACCATATAGAGTGAATAACCACTACTCTTGAATTTTTTGGCTAGATTTTTAAAGATTTTGATATCCATGTGATTTCTCTTTCACGCGTAACTACTAATATAATAATCCATTTTGTTTTATCGGCGTAAAAAAAAGAGGACCGAAGTCCTCTCTGAAGGTTAAAGTGAGATAAATCTACTTTTTGCCTTTTGCTTTTACTGCAACTTTTTCTTTTAATTTTTTGGAAGCTTTGAAAACGACGACGGTAGCGGCAGGAATTTTAATTTTCTTGCCAGTGCTTGGGTTGACACCTAAGCGGCCTTTGCGTTCTCTGACTCCAAATGCGCCGAACCCAGAAATTTTGACTGGTTCTTTTTTCGCCAAAGTCAATTCGGTAATAGCAAAGATTGCTTCAACCGCGGCTTCAGTATCTTTCTTAGATAAACCAGCTTTTTTGGATACTTGTTCGACCAAATCGAATTTATTCATTATGATGTTCCTCCATCTTCTTAATCATAAATTAGCACAACTAAAATCAATTGACAACTAGATAAAGCAAAAAAAGTGGCTTTTCGTCGTCAAATAATCAAAATTTGAAAAAATAATGACGATTTAAACGGCAAAAAAATAGAAAAAAATGCCCATTTTTTGATAAAAACGGGCAAAATTGGGCGATTTTGATAATTTGCAGAAAATATCTGAAATTTCTTGCACAGTGTATAGAATTTTTGGCAATTTTAGAAAATATAAGTTGCGAAAAGAGACATTCCACTACTCTTCTTTTAGCGGGCGCATCATCAAGATTTTGATCAATTCCGAGGGTTTTGCCGAATCATAGAGTACATGATAAACGCTTTCCACGATGGGGACGTCGATTTTATTTTTTTGAGCAATATCATAGATAACTTTTGCGGTACGGATACCTTCCACTGTCGCTTTATTGGTGGCGAGAAAATGGGCGGCGGAATCGTCTTTGCCGATTTGTAGGCCAGCCATGAAATTTCGGCTGTGGTAAGAATTGCATGTCACCATTAAATCGCCAAGACCGGCCAATCCAAGATAGGTTTTGGTGTGACCGCCAAAATGTTTGCCGTATTTTACCATCTCGGCAAGCCCACGCGTGACGAGCGCCGCTCGGGCGTTGTCGCCATACCCCAGACCTTGAATGATGCCGCTTGCGATGGCAATGGTGTTTTTCATGGCAGCGCCAATTTCGGCTCCGATTTCATCGGTTTGGGCATAGACACGGAAATAGTTATTTGAGAAAAGCTTGGCGATGCGATGAGCCACCACGAGATCAAGGCAGGTGCTTGTCACGGCGGTCAATTGTCTCAGGATGACTTCTTCTGCATGGCTAGGGCCAATAATCGCGATAATATCAAAACGCCGTTCTTGCGGAATCTCATTTCGGATGAGTTCGGAGATACGCACGCTGGTTTCAGGATCAAAGCCTTTGGCGGCATTGATAAAATATACCTTCTGTGTAAGAAGTGGCGCGATTTGTCTTAAAACACTTCGCATAGCGACCGTAGGGACTGCTAAAACAATGTATCGTCGGCCTTTTAAAGCTTTTTCCAAAGAAGTGGTCGCGACCATTGAAATCGGTAATATTAATTCAGGACCGAAATAGTCGGTATTCCGGTGCTCTTCGTTAATTTGTTTGACTTGGCTTTCTTCACGGCCATACAAAATGACGTCATGACCGTTATCGGTCAAAACTTGGCCAAGAGCGGTTCCCCATGTCCCAGTCCCGATGATAGCGATTTTCATATTTTACTTTCGCTCGCGGCAAACGATGTTTATCGGTGTCCCCTCAAAACCAAACGTGTCGCGAAGACGATTTTCAATAAACCGTTGATAAGAGAAGTGCATGTAGTGCGTATCATTTACGAAAAGCACAAAAGTCGGAGGTTTAGTGCTCACCTGATTGGCAAAGAAGATTTTTAAGCGACCCCCGTTGAAATAGGGGGTTGGGTTCATGATTTGGGCATCTTGCATGATTTCATTTAATGTTGAGGTTTGGACACGCAAACAGAAGCTATCATAGACCAAGTCGAGATTTTGGAAAACGTCATTAATGCGAGTGTGTTCTTTCGCCGAAATATAGATAATGGGAGCATAATCAAGAAACTTAAAACCAGCCCGGATTTCCTGGGTAAATTTCGCCATTGTGCTGTTGTCTTTCTTGAGCAAATCCCATTTATTAACGACAATAATAATGCTCTTTCTCGCTTCGATGGCATAGCCCACGATGTGCTTGTCTTGTTCCTGGATGCCTTCGTTGGCATCGAGGACAAGCAACACGACATCGCTTCGGTCAATAGCAGAAAGCGCGCGAAGAGCCGCATATTTATCAACGGATTCGAAAATCTTGCCCCGTTTGCGGAGGCCGGCGGTATCAATGACGACATAATCGCGTTGTTCGCGTCTGAAAGAGGTATCCACTGCATCGCGAGTCGTTCCAGCAATATCGCTGACGATGACGCGTTCTTGATTTAAAATCGCATTAACTAAGCTAGATTTTCCCACGTTCGGACGGCCAACGATGCAGAAACAAATCTGTCCTTCATATTCTTTTTGCTTTTTATCAGGAAGCAGTTTGATGATGCGGTCCAGCATATCGCCAATGCCAATACCGTGGACGCCAGAAACGGCGATCGGTTCGCCTAAACCAAGCGCGTAGAACTCATGGATATTGACAGCCATTTCGATATCGTCAATTTTATTAACAGCAAGGACAACGGGTTTCCCGGCTTTATAAAGCATTTTTGCGACAAGACGGTCATCAGCGGAAATTCCGACTTTTCCATCAACCACGAAAACGATGACATCAGCCTCTTCAATAGCGATTTCGGCTTGCGCCCGAATTTGTTCTTGAAAAAGATGCGGCGCTAATTCAATGCCGCCGGTGTCAATAACGTTAAATTCTTTTGAAAGCCAACTCGCCTTGGCATATAAGCGGTCACGAGTTATTCCTGGTTGATCATCAACAATCGAGCGTCTTTCACCGACAAGCCGATTAAAGATCGTCGATTTTCCAACATTTGGGCTTCCAACAATGGCAACTACACCCGAGATCATTTCCGGTCACCTGCCGTTTTGCGCTTGATAATCGACAAAATGGCATTGACAACCTCGTCAACAGTCATGAATGAAGTATCGATAAGAACTGAGTCCACCGCTGCTTTAAGTGGTGCGAAATCACGGTGAGAATCAATATAATCACGACGACGCAGATCTTCTTCGATTTGTTTCAATTCACATTTAATGCCATTGCCGATATTTTCTTCATAGCGACGGACTGCGCGCGTCTCGACTGAAGCGATTTGATAAATCTTAACTTCAGCATTCGGCAAAACATAAGTCCCGATATCGCGTCCATCCATAACGACTGAACCTTTTTCAGCCATTTCGCGCTGTAAAGCGACGAGGTGGAGGCGAATACTCTTATAAGAGGCAATGTACGAAACATTCGCAGAAACCAAAGGATCACGGATGACACGCGTCACATCTTCGTTATTGCATAGAACCGTTCCGCCAGGGAGCAATTCGATTTTGACTTCAGGAATTAAAGCACATGAGGCCGCTTCATTTTGTGGGTCGACGCCTTTCTTTAAAACATAGTACGTAAAAGCACGATACATCGCGCCGGTGTCGATATAAATAAAGCCGAGGATGGAAGCGACTTTTTTTGCAACAGTAGATTTGCCGGCGGCCGCTGGGCCGTCAATGGCGATGCTGATTTTCATTTGTCTAATAACCCCCACAATAACAGACCCAAGCCAACAACAAGCGATACCACAATCAAAATGGTAGCAATGGTGCCTACAATGCTATAAAGTTTGCTTTTCTTTTCTTCAAGAGCCACTTGTTCTTCTGTAACAAAGGACTCGTCGTTAGTGATTTTTGTATGATTTTTCATCAATTCTTCAAGGGGAATGTTCATAGCCCCTCTGGTAATTGGTTCGGTGAGTGGATGCGGATCCGGAATGTGAATTTCTTGAGTGCCATTTACCTCAGGTGTCGGGTTGTTGGGTTTGGGCGGGTTTTTAAAATTGCCGTCATCCAATTGTTCGATGTCGCTTCGCAACTTTTGATATTTTGAGACTCTAGTATTTTGGGCCACAAATATTCAACCTCATTCACTTCTATTTATAATAATAGAAAACCGAGAAAATTGATAGGGACATTTTTGTTTTCTTGAAATTTTCGGGGCGATAAATCTTATTGCTATTTAACCTGCTCTTTCATATAATTTGATTGTTACAGGGGGAAAGTTCAAATGAAGAAAAAAGTTCGCATCAATAAAGACAACTGTATTGGTTGTGGATTATGCAATGCCACAGTACCAAGTGTATTCGACTGGGATGACGACGGAAAAATGAAAACTACCGTTGAGTTCGTTCCGGCCGGAGAAGAAGATGCTGTTGATGGCGCAGTCGCTGATTGCCCAACTTCAGCTATCGAAGTCGAATAACTATAAAAAGACTCTGCTTGTGCCGAGTTTTTTTGTGCTTACAACTTTTTAGACAATAACACATGAATACGCTTATAAATAAGAAAAGTGACAAGAATTACCAAGAAATCTTTAACGACATTGAATGGCAAGATTCCATAGAGGACCATGGTGTAATGAATATCTGTAATATTTGAATTGGCGGCTCGCCCCATTGCCAATAATGCGTCCGATGGAAATCCCATAAAGAATACATAGAAATCAATCATAAAAAACATATTGCCCAGCGAACTTGCAATCAACTGGCAAATGAAACCCAGACCAAATCCTAATAGGGCGCCGGAAATGGTACGTCTTTTTTTATAAATCAATGCTGCTGGAATGACAAAAGCGGAACTATAGAGTAAATCAGCCGCTTCCCCGACAAAAGCAGTCGTTGACATGGGAAGTTTAATAAGCGTTTTTACTAAAATTACAAAGAATGCCGTTAATGGGCCATAAGCAAACCCCGCTATGAATGCTGGAATCTCATCGAAATGAAATTGGAGGAATCCGGGGAAAAATGGAACCGAAAATGTGAAGAACGGAACGACATATAAAATAGTCGCGATCGCTCCAAAAATAGCAACTCGGGCCATTATTCGTATGGTTTTTGTGCTACTTCTTGTCTTATTTTGTTCCATTATTCTTCTCCCCAAAAAAATAAAAAAGCCCCACAAACAGGGCTGCGCCAAGACGCATACTTCTTTTATCCAGACTTTACTGTCGCCACTAGAATTTCACTAGTTCGTGCCGAAGCTCGCGGGGTATACCGCCGGTAAGGAAATTAACCTAACCCTGAAGTTTATCTTCATTATAATATTAATCCACGGAAAAACAACAATTCATTTCATTTTTTATGATAAGGATTTTCTAGTTTTCGCAACCGGCACATCGTTTTCATCTTTTCTACCTCATCTAATGTCAGCGGACGATACTTTCCAAGAGGAACAGATTGGATACTCAAGAAGCCAATATTTGAACGATGTAAGGACTTAACGTTATAACCAAGGGTCTCAAACATACGACGAACCTCACGGTTCTTTCCCTCGTGGATAGTGACACTTAAATGGTTTGCATCCCGTACGATAAGGGTCGCTGGCGCTGTTAACCCTTCTTCTAAAAGGATTCCATTTCTAAAATCAGCAATGTGTTTTTGATCAAAATCCTCGGCGATTTCCACTTGATATGTCTTATCAAGGTTAGTCGATGGATGAGTCATAAGGTAAGCCAAATCGCCATCATTCGTCATGACTAAAGCACCTGTTGTATTGTAATCCAGGCGCCCGACAGGAAAAAGTCTCGCGGGAATATCATGGAAGAAATCCGAAACAGTCTTTCGTCCGCGATCATCGGAAACAGTTGTAACCGTCCGAGCGGGTTTATTAAAAAGAAAATAATATATTTGTTCTGCCTCAAAGTTTTTGCCATCGACTTTGACAACGTCCTCGCCGCTTACCGTCGTTCCTAAAACTCTCATGACCTGTCCATTCACGGAAACACGCCCAGCAGTAATCATCTCTTCGGCTTTTCTCCTCGACGCCACTCCTGCTTGGGCGAGGAATTTTTGTAAACGCATTTTATCCATTTGTTCTTGCCAAATTATCAATAAAGGCCTGAAGTTCTTCTTCGGTAGCAAATTTTAAAGTGACTGATTTATGCGATGTTTTAACGTCAGCCTTGAATTTGTTTTCAATCATTTTTTCTTTTGAAATATTAATGGACACATGCTTATAATCAGCGACCATTCTTTCAATTGCGCGAACAGATAGACTCTGCGAATGAATTTTGTCGACGAAATCATTAATAACCGATTCGGGAAGTGTCGCTAGAGCCTTTGCGTGTCCATATGAAAGCCGGGAACTGCTGATTTCATCAAGTACATGTTTAGGTAAGTTGAGGAGACGAAGAGTGTTCGTGATTTGCGACCTGGATTGATGCGTCAAATCAGCCAATGATTGTTGAGTATAACGATATTCTTTTGTTAAACGATCGCATAAAATAGCAATTCCGACAGCATTGATATCATGATTGTCTCTCATAAAAGCCAACAGCATAATGAGCATTTCTTCATCATTAATATCACGAATGATGGCAGGAACTTCTTTCAAATCTAACAACTTT